>JAVBPD010000098.1:0-43999 GCA_031549885.1 Clostridiaceae bacterium | reverse complement strand
GAAGGGCAAATATAACAACGTGTTTAAAGTTAGGGTTAATGAAGAAGAGATGGGATTTTATATAGAGAAAAATATAATTGACGAAAAGCTTCTTAAAAAATTACAATCCATGACAATAGGAGAAATCATAAAGTAATTCTTTAAAATATTTTCTAATTTAAAATAAACCAAAAATACAAATGTTTGTTTTGAGTTTAAACCTTTTAAAAAAAATTAATTGAGAAGGGTTTTTTTGTCATACAATTAATCCTAAATTAGTTTTAAATTAATTAAAAATAATTAAAAATCATTTTTTTAAAACAAATTCTTGTCTAAAAATTTATATTTTAAAAAAGTAACATCTTAACTGTAATTTTTTTAAAGATGGAGTCAATGCGTATTAAAAAATAGGGGTTTAGCCTATAGCCAAGCTTTTAAAATTCAAAAACTTATAGTTTTTTCAATATATATTACATAATTGACAACTATTAATATGTTTTTAACATATTATTAACATAAAATACATTATTTTTATATATAAATATAATATAATTAAAATACAATATAAAAATTAACAAAAAATAAACTTCAATAACATAAATAAATATTTTTATCATAGAAGGAGAATTAATAATGAAAAAAATAAATATTGCTACTTTATTGCTATTAGTATGTATAACATTTAACCTAACAACTATGACTAAAAATGTTAGTGCTGCAGAAAGCGGTGTATATGTATCAAGTTTTCTTACAAAAGATGTTATTTCATCAACTGGCATTGGCAGTGAAACAACTTACAGTTCTGATAAAAAGACCATTTATTTCAACTATGATTTAATGTATAGATTAAATGCACTTGCTTCAAACACAGCTATTGTATTTGAAGTATGCCCAACACTTGCTCCATATTTAGTAAGCATGAATGTTATAGGGTCAAAAAATACTACTGTTTTGCCTCAAGCTTCAGGCGTATGTGTAATTGACAGTTCCAAGGTATTTTCAAAAAGTTTTATAGGATATATACAGCATGCAAAATTTGCCATTACATTTAGCCAACCCTTAGATTGTATTATGCAGTGTGATAAGGCTATGTATTCAGTTAAAATGGTAGATCTTAAAAAAAATAATCAATATGCACTTAGAACAAGAGCTACTGGTATTATAGAAAAAAGTCCTAAATCTTATGCAACTGTTGATTATGGAATGCACATGGCTTCATTTGGGTTCCCTTTAGGCGCACCCCTTTCCTCAGAAAACTTAATTGAGTTACAGTATAAAGTAGAATATGGTTTAAGAACATTTACTAAAAGCACTTATGAGTTTCATTTTGACCCATGTTTAGTTGAATATATTGACCATGTAAATGTTTATGATTCAAATAGCCATTTAAAATTAAGCACTGGTATAGCTTCTGATGGAAAAGTAAAAATACCAATGAGATCAGTGTATCCAGCAGTTAGTTTATTCGTACCATATACAGTTTCAATAAAAGTTTATTTAAAAGATGGATATGTTTTAAATGATTTGCCATGTAATGCATATAAAGTAACAGCTTTAGCAAGTTATGATGCATCTGCTGGAGTTACAATTCAAAGAAATTCAGTAAGAACTCTTGCAATTGGAACAAGAGGCCCTGCATGTATAGATCCTACATGTAATTTATTCCCAAATATTGATCTTCAAAATTAAAAAAACATTTAAAACAGGCATCAAAATGATGCCTGTTAAATATTTACATAAAGCTTATTTAATCAGTTCCTCGAGTTTAACAGTTCTATAATTTTTATAAAGAAGTTCTTTTCCTTCCCAAGTCCTTATTATAATGTTTTCATCTTCTAAAAATTCGCAATTGCTTTTAGCTAGTTGTACTTTTCCAAGCCCTGAAGGTGCATTTACAATATAAGTTGGTATTGCAAGTCCGCTAGTATTACCTCTTAAAAAATTCACTATTTCAATGCCATCTTTTATATCGCATTTAAAATGAGTAGTTCCTAAAACATTTTTAGCTTGAAAAATATAATATGGTCTCACTCTAATTTTTAACAACTCTTGATTTAATTTTAACATAACATACTTATCATTATTTATTCCATTAAGTAGAACAGCTTGGTTGCCAAGTGGTATGCCTGCATCAGCTAGTTTATTACATGCATCAATAGTTTCCTTTGTAATTTCTCTAGGGTGATTGAATTGAACATTTATATACAATGGGTGATATTTCTTTAGCATATTTACTAATGAATCATCAATTCTTGCAGGAATAGTTACAGGAATTCTTGTACCAATTCTTATAATCTCAACATGCTTTATATTCCTTATTCTACTAATTATATTTTCCAAGCTTTTATTTGAAAGTGTTAATGGATCTCCGCCTGTTATTAGGACATCTCTTATCTCTTTATTATCTTCTATATATCTTATGGATTCATCAATTATAGAAGATAATTTGTGAGAATCAATTTCACCGATGTTTCTTTTTCTTTGACAAAATCTACAATACATTCCGCACATATTTGTTACATTGATAATAAGCCTATCTGGATATCTTCTGGTAATAGATCCTGCAGGGTTAGTAAATTCTTCACTCATAGGATCTAATTCCCCATCATTGTTAATTTCATAAATAAAAGGAATACACATAAGACCTATTTCATCTAAAGAATTGTTAAAGTCAACTAAAGATAAGTAATATGGAGAAATTGACCATCTATATTTCTTAGACACTTCTTCTATTTCAGTATATTTATCTTTTTTAAGCTTGAAAATATCATTTAACACTTGTACATTGCTGATTCTATGGCTTATTTGCCAATTATAACTTTGCCAATCATCTAATGATGCATTAAAGTATTTTAATATTTTTTCTTTGTTTAATTTTGTCATATTCACTATTTCTTGTTTTGTTCCTGTATCAACTTCGGATTTCTTTAAATCATTTTCTATAGCAATTTTATGTAATTCACTTGATCTTTTTTGTGATTCTACATTTGTCACATTACCCCCTCCATTCCAAAATTATAAAAACTATTTATTTAGTGAAAAAAGTATAGATATACAAGAATAAACATCTAGATCATTAATTGACAAATTTACTTGCAAAAAATTATTATTCACCATATATTTATGATAAATAATGTAATAAAATAAATCAATAATTTTTTATTTCATAAATTTAAAAATATTTACTATGCAAATTAATGATATAACACATAAAAGGCACATAAACACATTATCTACGCCTTTAATATTAATTTTTTTAAGTATTTTACCGCCAATAATGCTTCCTATAACTCCTCCTATTATCATAATTATAAGATGAAACAAATCAAAACTTGGCACTTTATTAGTAACAAAAGTCAATATTAAATTAGCAATTTGCGAACAAAATATTATGAATATAGAGTGCATTGCTCCTTGTTTGGAATCCATGGAAAAAAGAAGAGAAAGCGCTAATAAATTAATTGGTCCCCCTCCAATTCCAATAAAAGTAGAAATTAAACCTAAAATCAAACCACATGTAAGCATTACTAATGGGCTTTTTATATTATAAGTTTTAATTTTATATTTATTAAGTGTATATAAAAATACAATAATAGTTAACAATAAAAGCGCAATATTTTGATATACCCCAACTAATTGTTGATTTTTATAAAAATTAATTAAATAATCAAAAATAAATTTTCCAAACACTCCTCCAAATGCTGAACCAATAGCTAGAAAAATTATTCTTTTAGGGTCAATTTTAATATTAGAATTTCTGTTTCTTATTAATGAAGATATAGACATAGATAAAACCATGCAGCCTGACAAAAAGCTAATGGTGCTTATTGATAATACACCAAGAGAATCTACCACAGGTTTAACCAATATTCCTCCACCTATTCCTGTTATGGCCCCAATAGTTGAAGCAGTGATGCTTATAAAGAACAGAATAAAATATAAAGCCAAAAAAACACCTTCCTTGTTAAAATACTCATCATTTTCCCTTTTAATTTTCCAATTCTTCTTCATTTAATTTATACTATAAATAGCAATCTCTCCCATGTTTTCATTAATTTTATCAGTAAAGAAAATAATATGCAACAAAAAATTAAGGCCAACTTTCAGCCTTAATTTTTATCCACCAAGATAAGCCTTTTTCACCTCATCATTATCTAAAAGATCTGAGGCCTCTCCTTCAAGTATTAAATTTCCATGCTCTAATATATATCCTCTATGCGCTATAGATAAAGCTAAATTAGCATTTTGTTCTACAAGCAAAATTGTTGTCTTTTTAAGGTTAATTTTTTCTATGAGTTTAAACACCTCTTCTACAAGCACAGGCGATAATCCCATAGAAGGTTCGTCAAGTAAAAGAAGCTTTGGCCTATTCATAAGCGCCCTTGCCATAGCCAGCATCTGCTGCTCCCCACCTGATAAAGTTCCTGCCATTTGATTTTTTCTTGACGAAAGAATTGGAAATGTTTCATACATCTCCTCAACATCTTTTTTCACTTCCAGCTTATCTTTTCTTAAAAAGCTTCCCATCTGTAAATTTTCATAAACTGACATATCAAGAAAAATTCTCCTCCCTTCAGGAACTTGGCTTATGCCCATGCTAACTATATTAGCAGGAGGAGCATTTGTAATATCTTTTCCTAAAAATGTTATGCTTCCAGAAGATGCTGGTATTAAACCTGAAATAGCTCTTAATGTAGTGCTCTTACCAGCGCCATTTGAACCTATTAATGTTATGATTTCCCCTTCATTTATGTGGATGGAAAAATCGTGTAATGCGTGAATCTTATCGTAGTATACATTTAAATTTTTAATAGTGAACACAATTAACCCTCCATTATCTATGATTTTCTCCTAAATATGCTGTAATAACCCTTTTGTTTTTCTTAATTTCATCAGGAGACCCTTCTGCTATAATAGATCCAAAATCTAAAACATATATCCTTTTGCAAAGCTTCATGACAAATTTCATATCGTGTTCAATTAGCATAATTGTGAGATTATATTTATTTTGAAGCTTTACTATTAATTTTCCTAATTCATCAGTTTCACTTGGATTCATCCCAGCTGCAGGCTCATCAAGAAAAATTAATCTAGCTCCAGTTGCAATGGCTCTAGCAATTTCAAGTTTTCTCTGTTCCCCATAGGATAGGTTTCTTGATATATTTTCTTTTTTTAAAGAAAGCCCTACAAAATCTAAAAGCTCCATAGATTTTAGGTATATATTATCCTCTTCCTTCTTATATCTTGGCAGTCTAAACAAAGCTTCAAATAAATTATATCCTACATTTTTGTGCATAGATATTCTTAAATTATCAAGAACAGAAATGTCTTTAAATAATCTAATATTTTGAAAGGTACGAGAAATTCCACGGCTTGCAACAATGTGAGGCTTTATACCCTTTAATTCATTTAAGGTTCCATTCTCATCTAAAAGTTCAATTTTACCTGAAGTTGGAACATAAACTCCTGTTAAAAGGTTAAATATGGTGGTCTTTCCTGCACCATTTGGTCCAATTAAACCGACAAGCTCACCTTTTTTTACGTTGATGCTCACATCTGAAACTGCTTTTAATCCACCAAAGTTTTTATATAATTTGTCTACTTTAAGCATAATCATAAAATTTCCTCCTTATGATTTAGGCTTTATAAATGCAAATTTTTTAAAGAAATCCTTGTTAAAAAACTTCCCAATCACATTTCTTGCCATCTTAAAAAATTTAGATTCTCCAGATTTAAATAGCATAATCAATATGAGCACTAAAGCATAAATTACCATTCTAAGTTCAGCAGAATCTTGAAGCAGTACAGAAACTATATTTACAATTAAAGCTGCTACAAGAGTACCACCAATATTGCCAAGCCCTCCAATTACTACAATCATTAAAATCTCTATGGATTTTAAAAATCCAAAATCCTTTGGAGCTATATAGCCAACGTTTCCTGTATATAAAGCTCCAGCAAATCCTGCCATCATGGTTCCAAGTATAAAAGCCATTAGTTTAGTCTTTGTAAGAGCTATTCCCATAGTTTCTGCAGCGATCTCATCTTCTCTAACAGAAATTGCAGCTCTTCCAAATGATGAATAAATAAAATTGTGACAAATTACATAACATAAAATTAGTCCAAAAAATACCATTTCAAAACTTGTATACCTTGTAACTCTGAGACCTGATGAGCCTCCTAAAATGCTCTGATCTACATTTTGTATTACTATTCTAATTATCTCAGCAAAGCCTAAAGTGGCAATTGCAAGATAATCTCCACGAAGCCTTACAGTTGGAATAGCAATTAAAAGTCCAAAAATCCCACCTAAAATAGATGCAACAATTAAAACAAGAATAATTGTAAAAAAATTAATTGGAAGATAGTTAAGCATCTTACCTGCAACATATGCTCCAATTGCCATAAAGCCTGCATGACCTAATGAAAACTGACCTGTTACTCCTGTTATAAGATTTAATCCAAGTGCAAGCATAGCATCTATGCAAATCTTCTGTATTACTACAAGGTAAAATGGGTCAATAATATTGATACTTGGAAGCATGAGTATTTTCATTATTATATAAAGTCCTATGCATATGCATAATCCAATGAACATTTTTTTTCTTTCATTAATAAACTTCATACTTACACCTTCTCTCTATTATTTTTCCCAAGAAGCCCATTTGGGCGAACAAGAAGAATAATAATTAAAATAGCAAAAGCCGCTGCATCTTTAAATGAGCTAGAAATATACACGCTTACAAATGTCTCAATAATTCCAAGTAAAACCCCTCCAAGCATTGCACCAGGTATACTCCCAATTCCTCCAAAAATAGCAGCTACAAATGCTTTAAGTCCAGGCTGCATTCCCATTAATGGACTTATTTTAAAAACAGCGCCATACATAACTCCAGCTGCTCCAGCAAGAGCTGAGCCAAGCATAAATGTAAAGGAGATTGTCTTATCAACACTTACTCCCATGAGAAGAGCTGCATCTCTATCAGATGAAACTGCTCTCATGGCTCTTCCCATTTTAGTCCTTTTAATTATAATATTTAATATTACCATCATGACAAAAGTACAAGTCATGATAAAAAGTTGATCAAGCGGTATTAAAATTTTCCCAATATAAACTCTTCCTGTTATAAAAAATCCTGCGTTGTACGAACGTGCATCTGCCTTAAAAAAATACATCATAACATA
Organism: Clostridiaceae bacterium; assembly: GCA_031549885.1. GTDB lineage: Bacteria > Bacillota > Clostridia > Clostridiales > Clostridiaceae > WQUF01. Next base: position 36,835 of record JAVBPD010000098.1, on the reverse strand, counting down.
TTCTAGGAGGAATGAAACTCCAATAGCTGTAATAAGAAGTGTAATACGAGGAGCACGCCTAAGTGGACGATATGCAACTTTCTCTATAACTACCCCAAGTAAAAGACAAAATGCCATAGCAATTATAATGGAAGGAAGAAGTGGTAGTCCCAACATAGTTGATGAAAAGTAGCCTGCAAATGCACCAACCATCAGAATGTCTCCATGAGCAAAATTAATAAGTTTTATAATTCCATAAACCATAGTATAACCTAAGGCTACAAGTGCATAAATGCTGCCAATTGAAAGACCATTTATAAGCTGCTGAATAACTTGTTCCATATATTCCTCCTAGTTTAAACTTTGTCTACTGCTTTAGATCTATTTTACAAATTATGACCCAGCTTTAGTGCGGAAAGCTTGTTTACCATCTTTAAATTCAATTATAACTGTGCTCTTAACAGGGTCATGGTTTTCATCTATGGAAAAAGTTCCAGTAACTCCAGCAAAATTCCTAGTTTGTGCTAAAGCATCTTTAATAGCTGTTGTATCCGTGGATCCTGCACGTTTTATTGCATCAGCAGTAAAATACATTAAATCATATCCAAGGGCATTAAATCCATTTGGTTCTGCATTTTTAGCTTTTTTAAAGTCTTCAACAAATTTTACAACTTCAGGGCTTGTATCTCCTGATGAATAGTGGTTTGTAAAATAAACATTATTTAAAGCATCTGCGCTTCCTGCAAGCTCTACTATTTTTTCTGAATCATATCCATCTGCTCCAAGTATAGGTACAGTTATGCCAATTGCTCTTGCTTGCTTTATAACTGGTCCTGCGCTTTCATAATAAGTAGGCAAATATAGAACATCAAAATCCATTCCTTTAATTTTTGTTAACACTGGGCTAAAATCACTATCTGTTTCAGTAAAATATTCTTCTGCCACTATAGTTCCAGATAAACCTGTAAAAGATTTCTTAAAGCTTTCAGCAAGCCCTTGGGAGTAGTCGTTTGCTTTATCAGATAAAATTATTGCTTTTGTTGTCTTTAAATCGTTAAGTGCAAAGGATCCCATTACGCTTCCTTGAAAATTATCGCTATAACATGTACGAAAAACCCAATCGCGAACCTTACCATTTTCTACAGTTACATCATTTGCAGTTGAAGAGCAAGATATGGTTGGCACTTTGTAGCTTTCAGCAACTGATGCTGTAGCTTTAAAAGCACCTGATGTCGCCGGTCCAAGCATTGCAAGCACTTTATCCTTTGTTGCAAGCCTAGTTGCTACATTCATTGCTTCATTGTTTTCAGATTTGTTGTCTACTTTAACAAGCTCAATTTTCTTGCCATTAATTCCACCTGCTGCATTTAGTTCATCTGCTGCAAGTTCAATTCCAACAGCACAAGCTGAACCATATTGAGATACAGGCCCTGTAAGTTCATAATTCAAACCAATTTTAATAGTATCGGAGCTACCTGAGGCTTGAGAGCCTCCACAACCTGCTAAAGTGCCTATCATAAATGCTGTTAAAATAAATGATAATAATTTGTTTTTAATCATTTTAAACCTCCTAAATTTAGTATAAAAATATCCCTCCACATCTCATATTGAGACGAGGAAGGATTATACTCCACGCGGTACCACTCAAATTGTCTAAACTTTTATAAAATAAAAAGTTTTGACCACTTAAAAGCTTTTAACGGGGCAAACCGTTTCGCCTAGTTACAATAAATGCTTTCAGCTTCAAGCTCAAGAATGATTAGCAATAAAAAACTCATGTCAAGTTACACCAACCCTTGACTCTCTAAAAAGAGCACTTTCTATGCAGTTTCTGTCAACGCTTTTTTTAATATATATAATATCAAAGCAATTTAATATTGTCAATTGAAATCAATTAAATTATCATAAAAATAAAAAAAGTTTAAAAATTATAAAATAAATAACATTGTTATATTTTGTTGTAAATGTTTTCTATACACAAGTTTGTTAAAAAAATAATTTAACTCTTTTTTTAATTTACAAAAAAATTATACATTATTTGTATCTAAACCTTTTTAATCTTATTTAATTATGAAGAATAAATATTCTTTACATATTTTTTACAAAAACGTAAAATGATAATATCTAAAGATATTTATTTAAAAATAGAGGTGATAATATGTGTGGAAGGTATGATTTTGATGATGCCAGCGATATTTTTGAAATAAACAAGATTTTAGAGGAAATTAATTCCAGGCTTAATAATTCTTCAAAATCTTCATATAAAACTGGTGAAATATTTCCTACAAATAACGTTCCTATAATTTCATCAAAAGACAAAAAGCTTGATGCAAGTATAATGAAATGGGGATTTCCTAAATGGGATGGAAAAGGCGTTATAATTAATGCTAAAAGCGAAACATGCGCAAGTAAAAAATTTTTTTCAAAACCACTTTTTGAAAAAAGATGCGTAGTTCCATCTACAGGATTTTATGAATGGAAGAAAATTGATGACTCTAAAAACAAAGATAAATATTTATTTACTATGAATAATGGACCGATGCTGTACATGTGTGGCTTGTATGATTTATTTAAAATAGATGCTATTTATGTTCCTTGTTTTGTAATTTTAACTAGAGATGCTAATTCATACATAGATGATATCCATAACAGAATGCCAGTTATACTTAATAAAAATGAAATAGAAAATTGGCTATTTGATGATGAATTTGTAGATGCAGCATTTAATAATGATAAGATAATTTTAAACAGAAAAAAAATTTTGCCTAAATTACAACAAATTTCAATATAAATTTAAGTGCCATGACCTTAATATCATGGCATTTAAAATCTATTCTAATTTTTGAACATTAATAGCTTGCAATCCTCTTTCACTAGCTTTAGTATCATAAGTTATGTTTTCGCCTTCAGAAAGATCCTTATTGTTTCCCTTTTCTTTAATCTGTGAGTGATGAACAAAGACGTCTTCTCCATCATTTCCTGAAATAAAACCATAACCTTTTTTGTTGTTATACCATTTAACAACACCTGTATAACTCATAAATCCACTCCTAAAAATATATTTAATACTATTGTTTCCTTTTAGTTTTAAAATATTCCTCTTTTATGTACTAATAAAAAAAGGATAATTTTATAAAAATTATCCTTTTTAAAAATTATATTATTGAATTTGCAGCAAATTTCTTATACATTTCTAATGTTTGTTTAGCATCATCCTCAGTTTTTTGGAATAAGATTTCAGCTTCTTCAGGATATTCCTTAGCAAGGGCTGCATATCTTACTTCACCCATTAAGAAATCTTTAAATGATTCCTTTGGCTCCTTAGAATCTAAAATAAATGAATTCTTTCCTTCTTTTTTAAGATCTGGATTATATCTAAATAATGACCAATAACCACATGCAACAGCACGTTTAGCTTCTAATTGGGTACAACCCATTCCATTTTTTATTCCATGTGCAATACAAGGCGCATAAGCAATTACAACAGATGGTCCTTTAAAGTTTTCTGCTTCTGTTATAGCTTTAAGAGTTTGACCTTGATCTGCTCCCATAGCAACTTGTGCAACGTATACATATCCATAGCTCATAGCCATAAGTGCTAAATTTTTCTTTTTAATTCTCTTTCCTTGAGAAGCAAATTTTGCTATGGCAGAAGTTGGGGTTGATTTAGATGATTGTCCTCCAGTGTTTGAGTAAACTTCTGTATCAAGCACAAGAATATTAACATCTTCACCACATGCTATGACATGATCAAGACCGCCATATCCAATATCATATGCCCATCCATCTCCACCAAATATCCAGTGACTTCTCTTAATTAGATAATCTTTATTATCATAAATTTCTTCTAATTTAGCGCTTTTAGACTTTTCTTTTTCAAGCAAGGCAATTAATTTATTTGCTCTATCCCTTGTGCCCTCTCCATTATCAAATTTATCTATAAAGTCCTTTAGTGAATTTTTCAAATCACTTGACAGATCTTCCTCTAATGCTTTATTTGCTAAATCTTTCAATCTATTTCTTATTTGAGTTGTTCCTAAGAACATTCCAAGTCCATATTCAGCATTATCTTCAAACAATGAATTTGCCCATGCTGGACCATGGCCTTCTGCATTCTTTGTATAAGGAGTTGAAGGCGCACTTGCTCCCCAAATAGATGAGCAACCTGTTGCATTTGCTATCATCATTCTGTCACCAAAAATTTGAGTTATAAGCTTAGTATAAGGAGTTTCTCCACAACCTGCACATGCTCCTGAGAACTCAAAAAGCGGTGTTTCAAATTGTGATCCTTTTACAGTTGTAACTTTCATTGGATTTTGTTTCTTTGAAAGAGTTAATGAGTATTCAAAGTTCTCTTGCTCTTTTAAATGTTTTTCAATTGGTTCCATAACCAATGCTTTTTTAGGTGCAGGACAAACTTGAGCACAGTTTCCGCATCCTGTACAGTCCATAACTGAAACGCTAATTCTAAATTTATTTCCTTTAGATCCTATAGCATCCTTTGACTCAAAGCCTTCTGGTGCGTTTTTAACTTCATCTTCATTTACCAAGAATGGCCTTATAACTGCATGTGGACAAACATATGCACATTGATTGCATTGAATGCAATTGTCACAAATCCACTCAGGTACATTTACAGCTATTCCACGTTTTTCATAAGCTGATGTTCCATTTTCAAATGTTCCATCTTCTCTTCCATTAAATGTGGATACAGGTAATTTATCTCCTTCTTGTTTGTTCATAGGTATTAAAACATTTGATATAAATTCTGGAGCTAACTTTTCTTCTTTTTTATCACAAGGAAGATTTACCCATTCTGGATTTACTTCTACTTTAACTATGGAATTAATTCCTTCATCTATAGCAGCATAGTTCATATCTACTATATTTTGACCTTTTTTGCCATAGGATGCTAAAGCACCTTCTTTTAAATATTTAATGGCATCTTCAAAAGGCATAACATTTGAAATTTTAAAGAATGCAGATTGCATTATCATGTTAATTCTACCGCCAAGACCAATTCTCTCAGCTATATTTACAGCATCTATTATATAAAAATCTATTTTATTTTTAGCTAAATATTTTTTAATGCTATTAGGAAGCTTTTCATCTAGTTCTTCTTTTTTCCAATTTGTATTTAAAACAAAGCTTCCACCTTCTTTAAGTCCATGTAAAATATCATATTGGTATATATAAGACTGATTATGACATGCTATGAAATCAGCGTTATGAATTAAATATGGTTTTTTAACTGGATCTTTTCCAAACCTTAAATGTGATATGGTTACACCACCAGATTTTTTAGAATCATAAGCAAAATATGCTTGGGCGTACATGTCTGTATGGTCTCCAATGATTTTAATAGCTGTTTTATTAGCTCCAACTGTACCATCAGATCCAAGTCCCCAGAATTTGCATTCTTTAATTTCGGTTGCATCAAGCTCTAAATTTTCAGTTTTTAATGAAAGATTTGTAACATCATCTTCTATACCAATTGTGAATACTTTTTTAGGATCTTCTTTTGATAATTCATCAAATACTGCTTTTATTTGATCAGGAGTTGTATCTTTTGATCCAAGTCCATATCTTCCACCTATTATTAAAGGAAGTTTTGTGCACTTATTTGCAAATGCATTTACAACATCTAAATATAGAGGCTCTCCAGCTGCTCCTGATTCCTTTGTTCTATCTAAAACTGCTATTTTTAAAGCAGTAGAAGGTATATATTTCATAAAATGCTCAATAGAAAATGGTCTATAAAGATGAACTGTTAAAGCACCAACTTTTTCACCTTTAGCATTTAAATAATCAACTACTTCATTTATTGTTTCGCATACTGAACCCATAGCGATAATCATCTTTTCTGCATCTTTTGCTCCATGATAGTTAAATAGATGATAATCCCTACCAGTTAGTTTATTTATTTCTTGCATATAATTTTCAACTATTTCTGGAAGATCTAAATAAAATTTATTTGAAGCTTCTCTTCCTTGGAAATAAATATCAGGATTTTGTGCAGTTCCTCTTGTAACTGGGTGATCTGGGTTTAAAGCTTTCTTTCTAAATGCATCTAAAGCTTCCTGATCTATTAATTTTTTCAAATCATCATAATCTAAAACTTCAATGCTTTGAAGCTCATGAGAAGTTCTGAATCCATCAAAGAAATTGATAAATGGTACTCTTCCCTTTATAGCTGAAAGGTGAGCAACTCCTCCAATATCCATAACTTCTTGAACGCTAGATTCTGCAAGAAGTGCACAGCCTGTTTGTCTTGCTGCCATAACATCTTGGTGATCACCAAAAATTGAAAGAGCATGTGCTGCAATTGCCCTTGCTGAAACATGGAACACTCCAGGTAAAAGTTCACCTGCAATTTTATACATATTAGGGATCATTAAAAGTAATCCTTGTGATGCTGTATATGTTGTTGTTAAAGCACCTGCTTGAAGGCTGCCGTGAACTGCTCCAGCAGCTCCTGCTTCTGATTGCATTTCCACAATTCTAACAGTTTGCCCAAAGACATTTTTTTTGCCTTGAGAAACCCATTCATCTACATTTTCAGCCATATTAGATGATGGAGTTATAGGGTAGATAGCAGCAACATCTGTAAAAGCATAACTTATATAAGAAGCTGCAGCATTTCCGTCCATGGTTTTTAATTTTGCCATTATAAAATCCCTTCCTTTTAAACTTACATTTATAATAATTAATTGTCTAATTATTAACAATACCCAATCACATATAATACTATATTATAAAATAATAGGGAAGTAAATGAAAATAACAAAAAATAATGGTTATTTTAAAGTAAAATATATGTATACTATACCCTAAAACCTATAAAAATACCATAGAGAGCCTTTGTTAAACAGTTATTTTTTTTAATTTCTCGTCTAAAGTTGAATTTATTACATTTAATATCTTTTTTACCCCTTCATCAGCTGAAGATGCATTCATATTTTTAATATAAAAATCCTTATTATTGTATAAATCGTTTATACTAGATATAAATTTATCATTGGTTAAATCTTCTTCTAATAATACTGAACTATAACCTTTTTTTTCAAAGCTCTTTGCATTTAAAATTTGATCCCCTCTTGAGGCTTGTTTAGATAATGGAATGAGAAGATTTGGCTTTTTTAAAGCTAGTATTTCAAATATAGAATTTGACCCAGCTCTTGAAACAATTATATCTGCCATTGTCATGATGTTTGGTAATTCATCAGATAAGTATTCATATTGTCTATATCCTGCTAATTTATCTAAATCCTTGTTTAAATTGTTTTTACCACATAAATGTACCACATTGAATTTTTTTAAAATTTCAGATAGACTTTCTCTTAAAGTATTGTTTAATTTTACTGAACCAAGGCTACCTCCCATCAATAAAAGAACAGGTTTTTTTTCTTTAAACCCGCAAAAATCTTGTCCAAGAAGTCTACTTCCATTTTTTAGTTCATCTCTAAGAGGAGATCCAGTTAATACAGCTTTTTTATTTCCAATTTTATCAAAGCATTCTTCAAAAGTCACACATACTTTTTTGCAAAATGGAATGCATATTTTATTTGCAAGCCCAGGTGTTATATCTGATTCATGAAGGACCACTGGAACTTTGTTAAAATAGGCAGCTATAACTACAGGTACTGAAACAAATCCACCTTTAGAGAAGATCATATTTGGCTTTTCATTTTTAATTATATTACTTGCTTCAGAAAAGCCTTGTATGACTTTAAAGGGATCTGTGAAATTCTTTAAAGAAAAATACCTTCTGAGTTTCCCAGTTGAAATGCCAAAATATTTTATTCCTATGTCATTTATTAAGTTTTTTTCTATTCCATCTTTTGAACCTACATAAACTATATCAAAATCGTTTTTTATGTTTGAAATAATTGCCATGTTAGGAGTAACGTGCCCCGCACTACCTCCTCCTGTAAATAAAATCTTACCTTTCATCTCACCATCTCCCATAATTAATAATTTATTTGAAAATTATAAAATTTGAAAATCATATATAAAAATCGGATAAATTACAAATAATGAATAACAAAATATTAAAACTCCATTTTTACTTATACAATTATAACACATTATGGTTTCAAATATATTTTATTTATTTTACATTTTTTGGTTTTTTTTCCTGTATTTTTCTTAAATATTTTTTTAGGAATTTGGATAAGCTATTTCTGAACACGAAAAAAGGAGGTTGATTTTAAATGGCTAAGAAAATAGCAGTTCCAGAAGCAAGGAGTGCAATGGAGCAATTTAAAATGGAAACAGCTAATGAATTAGGAGTTACTTTTTCACAATATAATGGAGATTTAACTGCTAAGCAATGTGGTTCTGTTGGTGGAGAAATGGTTAAAAAAATGGTTGAAGCTTATCAAAATAAAAACGGAAAATAAAAATAAATAATTCATATAGTATGCTTAGGAGGATTTTACGTGGCAAATAGTAAATCTAAAAATCAGAATAATAATTATAGCCAAGTTTTTCAAATGGAAGCAGCAAATGAGTTAGGAGCTACGTTTATTGACTTTCATGGAGATCAAACTGCTAAACAATGCGGCTCCCTTGGGGGAGAAATGATGAGAAAAATGAAAGAAGCATACAACAAATATAAAGACTAGATTTAATAATTAGGAGGAATTTAACATGAACAAAAAAGAAAATAAAGGTGCTATGGAACAATTTAAAATGGAAACAGCAAATGAATTAGGAGTTCAATTTTCAGATTATAATGGAAATTTAACTGCTAAACAATGCGGTTCTGTTGGCGGTGAAATGGTTAAAAAAATGGTAGAATCATACCAAAATAGCATTAAATAATAAATAATAATTAATTTAAGTCATTCTGGTATGTGGTATTTTTCATACCAGAGTGACTTAATTACTTTTATCCTATAGGGTTTTAAGAAAAAGTTTTAAAAGCTTTGTTCTTAAAGCCCTATAAAAATATGTATTAATATATTCATTTAAAGTTATTGACAATGATTGTATTCTATATTATCATACTCTTGTTTTTTAAGTATATTAATATTGAAAAATAAATTTTCTAATTTATATTGTGGGGTGGTTATAATGAATCAAAATGAAACACCACTTTTGGAAGCAATGTATCGAGCAAAAGAAAGAGGTATAATTCCATTTGATGTTCCAGGTCATAAAAAATCTAATAATATCAAAGAACTTGTTGATTTTTTAGGTGAAAGAGCTCTTAGTTTTGATTTTAATTCTTTTAAAGATATTGATAGCCTTAATCATCCTGAAGGAGTAATAAAAAAAGCTGAAGAACTTATGGCAGACGCATTTGGATCAGATTATGCATATTTTGTTGTTAATGGAACAAGTCAAGCAATACAAGTTATGATCCTATCTGTATGCAAGCCAAAAGATAAAATTATACTTCCTAGAAACATTCATAAAAGCATAATCAATTCTTTAATACTTTGCAACGCCATTCCTGTTTATATTCAACCTGAAATTGATGATGATTACAATTTCGCAACTGGTATTGGAGTTGAGAAAACCAAAAAAGCAATTAAAGAAAATCCTGATGCCAAAGCTATATTTTTAATCAACCCGACTTATTATGGCATGTGTTCTGAACTATCTGAAATAAGTGAATTTGCACATCAATATGGGCTTGCAGTTCTTGTGGATGAAGCTCATGGTGCTCACTTTAAATTCCATCCTGATATGCCTAATAGTGCAATGGAATGTGGAGCAGATATGTCTGCTGTGAGCCTTCATAAAACCGGAGGATCTTTAACTCAGAGCTCTGCACTTCTTTTAAACACTAGAACAATTTCAAAAGATATTGTAGAAAAAACCTTAAGCCTTTTTACCACTACAAGCGCATCTTACCTTCTCATGACAAGCCTTGATATTGCAAGAAAAAATTTAGCAATAAATGGTGAAGAGCAGCTTGGAAAAGTTCTTGAAATGGTAAGGCTTGCAAAAGATCAAATCAATAATATAGGCGGTTATAGTGCTTATGGTAAAGAATTAATAGGGAAACCTGGCATATATAACATAGATGAATTTAAACTAGGAATTAGGGTTTCTGATCTTGGCATAACAGGTTTTGAAATATATGACAAACTATACAATGAATACAACATACAAGTAGAGCTTGCAGATACCCATAATATTTTAGCTGTAACAGGTATAGGTGATACAAAGGAGAATATCGATAAATTAGTATTTGCTCTTAAGGATATAAAGGAAAAGCTTCCTGAAAAAGAGGAACTTGATATTGAGAAAATCCCCTTTAAAAACCCTAAAGTTGTTATAACTCCTAGAGAAGCATTTTATTCAAATAAAAAATTTGTTCCTATTGAAAATGCTGTTGGAAAGATAATAGCAGAATCTGTAATGATCTACCCTCCTGGAATACCTATATTAGTTCCTGGAGAAGAAATCACTCAAGACATTGTAAAGTATGTACAATTTTTAAAAAATAAAAATGCCAAACTTTCAGATATGTCAGATAAAAAACTTGAAAACTTCTTAACAGTAATCAGAAGAAAGAAGTAAAAAGGAGTAAAATTTATGTTTTCCATGCAAAAAATAAACCCTAAAGACACATCCTATGAAGATTCAAAAATGGTAATTTGCGGCATACCTTTCGATGGAACAGTGTGTTATAGACCTGGCACAAGATTTGGACCAAAACATATTAGGAATGAATTTTATGCTCTTGAAACCTACAGTCCATTTTTAGATTTAGACTTAACTGATTATAATATATTTGACATTGGCGATATGGAACTTCCTATAGGAGATACTCCTCTAGTCATGGATACCATTTTTAACAATGCGCTTAAAATAGTTAAAGATGATAAAATACCTTTTTTTATTGGGGGAGAACATCTTGTAAGCTTTCCAACTATAAAAGCAGTACATGAAAAATACAAAGATCTATATGTTATACATTTAGATGCTCATACTGATACTAGAGATGTTTATTTTGACAATAAGTTATCCCATGCAAATATTATAAGAAGATGTTGGGATTTCTTAGGCGATGAGAAAATATACCAATTTGGAATTAGATCAGGTTCAAAGGAAGAGTTTAATTGGTCCCTAAAAGATAATCATACCATTATGAGAAAATTTGATTTAGAAGGACTATCACTTTTACCTGATAAATTAAAAGGTAAAAATGTATATGTTACTGTGGATTTGGATGTGCTTGACCCTTCAATTTTCCCAGGTACTGGCACGCCTGAAGCCGGCGGCATAACTTATAAAGAGTTAGAAGAGCTTTTCACCATAATGTGCAATTTAAACATAGTTGGGGCAGACATTGTAGAGCTATCCCCAGATTATGATACAAGTGGAGTTTCAACAGCTGTAGCTGCAAAGGTTTTAAGGGAAATGATGCTTGCTATAATGAAAAATAAATAATTATTTAAGGTAAACTAGTTATTATATTATTTAGTTTACCTTTAAATTTTTTTCTTCTATAATATATAATTAGGTGGTAATATGATTTTTATAACAAATAACTGTGATGAAACTGTTAACTTAGGAAGAAATTTTGGAAGGCTTTTAAAAAAAGGATACATAGTAGGTTTAATTGGAGAATTAAGTGCTGGAAAGACTCATTTTATTAAGGGCATTGCTAAATCGCTTAATATAAATGAAGAAATTACATCACCTACCTTTACTATAGTTAATGAATATTATGGAGATTTTAAATTAAACCATTTTGATTTTTATAGATTAAAAAATGAAGAAGAATTATACAACATTGGATTTGATGAATATATCTTTTCAGATAGCATATCTGTAATCGAATGGATAAATTTAATGCCTTTATGCATTCCAAAGGATTATATAATGGTAAAAATAAACATTATCAATGAAAATAAAAGAGAAATTTCGATTGAAGGTATAGGAAATATTGATATATCTTTTTTAGGGGAGCTTAAATTATGAAAATACTAAGCATAGATACAGCAACAGATATTGCATCTGTTGCTATATTAGATGATTATAAAGTTTTAGGAGAAATTAATTTAAATTTTAAAAATAGCCATTCAGTTATTCTAATGGATGTTATCATTAATTTACTAAACACTTTAAAATTAACTTTAGATGATTTATATGGAATTGTAGTTTCAAAAGGCCCCGGTTCCTTTACTGGGCTTAGAATTGGAATATCAACTGCAAAAGGCATTTGTCATGGGGCAAATAAGCCAATTATAGGAGTATCTTCTTTAGATTCTCTTGCTATGTCTTCAATGCATTTTTATGGAGTAATTGTACCTATAATCAATGCTTTAAGGGACAATGTATATACTTGTTTTTTTAAAAATGTTAATGGGTCTTTAATTAAAATTACTGATTATATGCTTTTATCAATTTATGAATTAAAAGACCTATTAAAAGATGAAAAAAATGTGCTCTTTGTTGGTGAAGGTGTGAATGCTTATAGCAAAATACTTCACGAAATATTACCTAAATCTATTTTAAGCAATGACCTATTTAATTATGTTAAAGCATCAAACCTCGGATATATTGGCATGAAATACTTTAAAGATGGTAAAACAGATGATATACTTTCCTTTGCACCTTTATATATTAAGAAATCTTATGCAGAGGAAACATTAGAGGTTAAAAAAAATGAATGATATATCAATTTGCCAATTAGATGAAAAATTTATTGAACCTGTGCATTTTATTTGTAAAAATTGTTTTAATACACCTTGGTCTAAAGAGAGCATTGAAACTGAATTATCTAATAATTTATTTTCAAATTATTTAGGTGCATTTATAGACGATGTATTAGTAGGCTTCGTTGGCATGTGGGTTATTGTAAATGAAGGTCAAATTACAAACATTGCAACCCTACCAGAATATAGAAACAGAGGAGTTGCTACAAAGCTATTCGAGAGTTTAATTAAATTAGCAATATCTAAAAATGTGGAAACCCTTTATTTAGAAGTTAGGATTTCAAATTTAAATGCACAAAGCCTTTATAGGAAATTTGGATTTAAAACAGATGGTCTTAGACGAAAATATTATTCTGATAATAATGAACATGCTATTTTAATGAGCAAAAGTTTACTATAATTTTAATTATGATAAAAAAATAAATACTATAAATGAACTCGGCTACAAAAGTAGCTTTTTTATGTTGAAAAATACATATCTTATGAACTTTTTAACTAATTTATATAAAAAAATAGTACTATTTTTTTATATAAAAATATTAAATATTATTTTTTTACATTAATTACCAAATAAAATTGTAATTAAATATGGTAATATAGTAGTTTATTAAATTTATTTAAATATTTTTTTGTATTTCAGATTTTTTTATTTTTTTTTGTTATAATGTAAACAATGGGAATAATTATTATTTAAAATATTTTTGTTTGAGGTGAAAAAGTGAAATACTGGGTACATGAAAGGTATAATGAAAAAAGATTTGCTATCCTTCATAAATCTAGCTGTAAGTTCTGCAATGACGAAAAAATCTTAATGCAAAATAGCAAAAATAATGTCAATGATAAATGGCATGGTGGGTTTGACAATTTAAAAGATGCATTAGATTTTGCAGCTTCACTTGAAGATTGCCAAATTTATCAATGTAAAGTTTGTAATCCTATAGAGAAAACTAATGGAGCATTTGATGAAGTTGGACTATCCCTTCAAGACACAAAGAACTTAACAATAGTTGAAGATGGTAGTACAAAAGTAATAACAGATAAACCAGAAATAAGCATTACAAATGTAAAAATTAACAAACAAATGCCAGATATGGATTTCTACAAAGAAATTAAATCTAAATTTCCAAATGTTTATTTAGATGGTGGCAAATTAGTGCTTCCTGGCATAACTTCCAATGATCTACAGGAAAAATTTCCAAATTTAACAAAAGATATGTTAAGTTCAAGATTCTCAAATGTTGTATATGATGCTCCAAAAGTTGATTTTAGAACATTAAAGCAAGCATTTCCGGATATTTATTTGGATGAAGACAGATTAGTACTTCCTGGAATGGATTTTGAAAAATTAAAAGCTAAATTTCCAGAATTAACTCAAGATGCTTTAAAAGCAAAGTTCCCAAGTATTGTTTATAACGCACCAAAAGTAGATTTTAATACGCTTAAAGAAAAATTCCCAAATATCTACATGAATGGCGCAAAACTTGTTTTACCAACTATTACCTTTGCAGCATTAAAATCTAAATTCCCATATTTAACCATGGACGCATTAAAAGAAAAATTTAAAGATATATCTTTTAATGCCAGCGATATTGATTATAAAACATTAAAAGAAAAATTTCCAAATATTTATTTAAAAGAAGGAACTTTATATTTACCTAACCTTACTTTTAGCGATTTAAAGCAGAAATTCCCTGATCTTACTATGGAAGCTTTAAGAAATAATTTTCCTAATATAGTATTTGGAGAAGAGAAAAAGAAAAAATCTAGTATATGGAAACTTTTAATTCCATTGCTTGCGTTCTTATTATTGATATTATTACTTATTTGGTTATTGCGTTCATGTAATGGTGGCAATCCTACATCTAGTGGTAACACTTCCAATACTACTACATCTACATCACAATCTGCTAATACAGGACTTACTTTTGATGAAATCAAAGCAGCATTCCCTGATGCTAGAATGGATGGAGATAAGCTTGTTCTTCCAAACTTAGGTTTTGATGATTTAAAAGCTAAATTCCCTAATGTAACTCTAGATGGATTAAAAGCTAAATTCCCTAATATTGAATTTGGTAAGGATTCAAGCAACACTACAAGCGCAAATAATAATGATTTAACATTTGATAACATAAAACGAGAGTTCCCTGATGCTGTTTTAGATGGAGATAAATTGACGCTTCCTACAGCAAGTTTTGATGATTTAAAAGCTAAATTCCCTAATTTAACTTTAGATCAGTTAAAGGCTAAATTCCCTACTGTTGTATTTGGTAAAGATTCTCCAAATAATACATCAGCAAGCGATAACAATGATATAACATTTGATAAAATTAAACAAGAGTTCCCTGATGCTACTTTAGATGGAGATACATTAACACTTCCTACCGCAAACTTTGATGATTTAAAAGCTAAGTTCCCTAATTTAACTTTAGATCAGTTAAAAGCTAAATTCCCTAATGTTGTATTTGGTAAGGATGCTGCTAATGATATAACATTTGATAAAATTAAGCAAGAGTTCCCTGATGCTACTTTAGATGGAGATACATTGACACTT
This sequence comes from Clostridiaceae bacterium, assembly GCA_031549885.1. Classification (GTDB taxonomy): domain Bacteria; phylum Bacillota; class Clostridia; order Clostridiales; family Clostridiaceae; genus WQUF01. Next base: position 21,625 of record JAVBPD010000098.1, on the reverse strand, counting down.
CCTACTGCAAACTTTGATGATTTAAAAGCTAAATTCCCTGATTTAACTTTAGATCAATTAAAAGCTAAATTCCCTAATGTTGTATTTGGAAAAGATACTGCAAGTTCCACAGAAACTTATAGTGCTAACACATTTACAACAACAGCTAATTTAAACTTTAGAACAGCGCCAAGTATGGATAACACTCCAATACTTATAATACCACGTGGCACCACTCTAAAAGGCTTTGATCAAAATGGCGATTGGATAAGAATTATTTACAATGATGCAATTGGATATTGTAACGTTAATTATTTATCAGCAACTGGAGAATGGTCAAAAACTGCAGCAAATAAACCATCATCTAGCGATGCTGAAGTATCTGGAAAAGTATCTGCAGCAGATACTAGTTCTGTTACAATAAATGGCGAAAAGATTACACTTGCATCAGGAGCTAAAATACAATTATATTCAAATGGATCTGTTACAACTCCTTCATCAAGTGATTTAATAGGTGGAAATGGTGTAGTTGTTAAAGACTCATCAGGAAAAGCTATTAGTGTATTTGTAATAAAATAAAACAATACTATACCCTATAATCAGCAAAAAGGCTGGTTATAGGGTATTTTTATTTCTTAACTTTTATAAAAAGGCTTGACTTTTATTTTCTACAGTTGTAGAATACATTTAAGACAATTGTAGAAAATGAAGAAAATGAGATGATTAATTTGAAACAAGTAAAAAAACTACCAGACTCTGAATTTGAAATCATGAGAATAATATGGCAAAATGAGCCACCTATTACAACAAATCAGATAATTAAATGCTTAGATGATGATCACAAATGGAAAGCTCAAACAGTACTTACACTTTTATCAAGGCTTATTGATAAAGAGTTTTTAAGCACATTAAAGCAGGGAAAAGAGAGAGCCTATATCCCTCTTATAAATGAGCAAGAATATTTACAAATTGAAACCAATAACTTTGTAAAAAAATACCATAAAAACTCTATAACTGCTCTTATCAATACTTTTTACTCAGGAAACGACTTTTCAGAAAAGGACCTTGAAGATTTAAAAAAATGGCTTTCTGAAAGGAAGTGATATATTGCAACATTATATGATATCACTTTTAAACAACTCTCTTGTTATGTCCATGGTTATAATAATTCTGATTATTTTTAATGCACTATTAGGTAAAAAATACCCTTCTAAATGGCGTTACTATGCTTGGTTTATTATCGTTATTGGCCTTATAATACCATTTAGGCCAGGGTTTGATGTTTCAATTACAAAGATTAAAGCTCCTATTAATATAGAATTAAATTCTAATTCCACTTTAATAGATGACCATTTAAACAGCCTAATTACTTTAAAAGAAACTCCTGTATCAAAAATACCTGAATTTGATCCAATTTTAATTATATTTTTAATATGGATCTTGGGAGTAATAAGCAAATTATCTTACTATATTTATAAATATAAAAAATTTATGATTACTGTTAAAAGATGGAGCTATGCTGCTAGCGATGCAAGTATTTTAGAAATATTTAATAAAGCTAAAGCAGATTTAAATATAAAAACCAATAATATATATGTTAAAGTTTGCAAATTTGCTATAAGCCCTATGCTTATTAAATTAATTAATCCCATTATTTTGCTTCCTGAAAAAGAAATTCATCTTGATGATTTAGAATTTATATTCTTACATGAATTCACTCATTTTAAGCGAAAAGACCTATGGGCAAAGATGCTTGTTCTTTTTGCCATAACATTAAACTGGTTTAACCCTCTTGTTTATATTATGGCAAACATGATATATGAGGACTGTGAATCTTCCTGTGATGAAGCCATAGTTTTTGGCAGAGATTTTGAAGCGAGAAAGCAATATGGAGAATCTATAATAAGCACCATAAGCAAAATATCAAACCCTATTTTATTAACTTATTTTTATAATAATAAAAAACGCATTAAAAAAAGATTATTTTCAATTTTAGATATGAATAAAAAACAATTTCCAATAGCTATCCTCTCTATAATGATAGTGACATTAACTACAATTTTTTCAAATAATGTATTTGCTAAAGCAGAAAATTCTATTATAAACACTAATGATGCTTACTCTGTTTTAAATATTATATCCATAGAAGAAGCTAAAGACATAGCGCTTTTAAAAACATCAGGGGGAGAAATCGTAGAAATAAAACTTGAAAATGATGATGAATTAATATGCTATGAAATAGAAATTGTAAAGGGCAATTTAAAATATAACATAATCATAGGAGCTACAGATTCACGAATATATGAATTTGAAACAGAAAATGATGATGATGCTCTTAATGTTGAAAATTTATTGCCTTTTGAAAAAATAAAAGAAATTGCTCTTAACAAAACAAAGGATGGAATCATAAGTAAATTTGAGCTTGATTTTGAAGATGGTAAATACATTTACGAGGTAAAAATAATAAATGGCAATTCAAAGTATGACATGCACATAGACGCTGTTAATGGCTCATTTATTTACTTTATAAAGATAAATTGATTTTATAAAAAATATGAGGAGGATTAAAAATGAAAAAAAATTTATTTAAAATTTTTTGTGGAACTTCTGTGATAGTTTTATTACTTACAAGCGCTGTATCAGCTGCTGCAATTACAGAAAAGAGAGCTCAGCAAATTGCTCTTTCTAAAACTTCAGGGGGCACTGTAATTAAATCAAAACTTGAAAGAGATGATGGTAGACAAGTTTATGATATTGAAATAATCAACAAAAATAATAAATATAGCATGGACATTGGTGTTAATGATTCTAGAATATATGATTATGAAGTAAAAACTATTGCACCTACTTCTTCTACAAATACTCAAATAACAGCTGAAAAAGCTAAACAAATTGCTATTTCTAAAGCAGGTGGTGGATATGTTACATCTGTAAAACTTGACTATGAAAGAGGCGTTAGAGTTTGGGAAGTAGAAATTAAAAATGGTAGATGGGAACATGATTTAGATATAAATGCTGCAACTGGTGCTATAGTTAAATACGAAAGAGATTATGATGATTAAAAAATGGTAGAATAACTCTACCATTTTTTAATTAACTTTTTATTATAAACTTAGTAATATAGCCAAATATAAATATTATTACTATTATTATTGGTAAAATAAATGTGAAATAAAATTTAAATTGCGTAGGAAATTTCATTCCCTTTCCTTTATTCACTTCATTCACAAATTTTTCCCATCCAAAACCATATCTAGTTACACAAAATAAAACATAAATCAAAGAACCTATTGGAAGTATATTATTGCTTACGATGAAATCTTCTAAATCAAGAACCACTGATCCCTCTCCAAATGGTTGAAATCCACTTAAAACATTAAATCCTAATATACAAGGCAATGATAAAATAATAATTGCTATAAAATTATATATTGCTGCTTTCTTTCTAGAACATCCTGTTAAGTCCATAGCAAAACTCATAATATTTTCAAATACTGCTATTACTGTGGAAATAGATGCAAAATTCATAAATAAGAAGAATAAGCTTCCCCATAACCTACCTAAAGGCATAGAATTAAAAATATTAGGAAGAGTTACAAAAACAAGTCCTGGGCCACTACCTGGGTTAACGCCATATGCAAAACATGCTGGGAAAATTATTAAACCTGCCATAATAGCCACTGAGGTGTCTAAAATTGTAATATTAATACTTTCACCAAAAAGTCTTCTATCATCACCTATATAGCTACCAAAAATAGCCATGCTACCCATACCAATGCTCAATGTAAAAAATGCCTGTCCCATAGCTGCATAAATTGTATTCCAAACTCCGTTTTCCACCAGTTTTCCAAAATTAGGAACCAAATAAAAAGCTAATCCCTCTCCTGAATTTGGCAATGTTACAGAACGAAATACAAGAATCACCATGACTACCAACAAGAAAATCATCATAGTTTTAGTGATTTTCTCAACTCCATTGTTAAGCCCTAAAGAGCAAACTAAAAATCCAATAATACAAACAATAACAACCCAAATAATCATTTCTACTGGACTACCTAGCAATCCATCAAATGCTTGCCCAATTTCATCAGGAGTTTTGCCTGAAAAATTGCCCATAGCCATTTTAAATAAATAAGCAAGCATCCATCCAGAAACTGTGGTGTAAAACATCATCAACAAGTAATTTCCTGCCATTCCAAACCACTTAAAAAGATGCCACTTTGTGCCCTTTGGCTCCAATACATCAAAACTAAGCGCAACACTTTTTTTACTGGCTCTACCAATTGAGAATTCCATAGCCATTATAGGTATACCAAGTATAAGTAAGAAAAATAAATAAATTAAAACGAAAGCAGCTCCACCATAAACACCAGTAATATAAGGAAACCGCCACACATTTCCAAGGCCGATTGCACAGCCTGCAGAAATAAGAATGAATCCAAGTCTTGAAGAAAATTTTTCTCTTTTTTCCAAAATAAACCCTCCTTAAAAATATTAATTAATCATCTATTCTAATTAATTAGAATAGATGTTAAATTCTCCAATAATGATTTTAAAAGAATTCATTTTTAGTATATATATTAAACAATATGAGTTTTATCCCTTTTTTTAGTTAATTTTAGTTTATCAACTTTTAATCATTTTGTCTTGTTTTTTATCTATTTTTTATTTTTAATTTCTTAACAAGTAAAAAAAAGAGGCAAGTGCCCCTTATTATATAATTTTTTTTACTGATATTTGAAGTTCTGTTAAATAATTTTCTGGATTTGATTCATCGCTTGGGCTTTGTATTGCAAGTCCCCTAACTAAACCAGAAATTTCATAACCATTTTTTTCTATCCACAGAGCTACTTTTTCCATTGCTTTGCTATAATTTTCATATGGACCTGAAAATCTTACAGCTGCCGCCAGAGGAATCTCTTCAAGTTCTTTATAAATAAAGCCATCTTTATTCTCTTTAAAACTCAAAACAGGTACAGCAATTTCCACATCAACATCGGATTCTTTATACTCATCATCATAATAAATTGAATATCCACATTTTTCACAAGCAATATTCTCTTCATAAATAAATTTGCCCATTTTATTCCACAGTGCAAACTCTCCGTCATAGGCTGGTATGATTTCCCTTAATGACAATACTTTAACAGCAGGAAGCGTTTTTAATTCCACATCATAAATCATATAAATATGCCCCTTTTCAATTTTTTTGCTCATTATAGCTATTTTTTCAAGCTTAGCTTTTTCAGAGATTATATTTGAAATGATTTCTTGGCGCTTTTTATCAAGTGCTTTTTGCATATATTCCTCATCTTCAAAACAAGGTAAAATCGTCTCGATTTCTTCTACTAAAAAACCCATATCTCGCAATTTAATTATTTCATATAGAATAGGAATTTGCTCAGCACTATATAGTCTATATCCCGTAAAAGGATCTATTTGTGCAGGCTTTATAAGACCACATTTATCATAGTATCTAAGCATTCTGCTAGATATATGAACAAGCTTTGAAAATTCACCAATCTTAAACATAAAAATCAATCCCCTATTTATAAACCGGTTTATGAATATAGTTTAAACCTTGACACAATGCTAAAGTCAATGATTAATTTTATTCTTTATTTAAAACTTATAAACTTGCTAAATCCTTTATATTTCATCGCCCCATTTTGATTTTTTAGCATACCTATAAAAGTCCCCATCTTTTTTTGAAATTACATTTTTTTTAATTCCCTCTTCACTGCAAGTGTCTAAAGTAATTTTTCCTTTTTCCACAAACGGGTGCCTTAATATACGTTCCTTTGCTCTTTCATATTTATCATGAGATAAAGCTAAGTATGTAAATTTTTCATCTTCATAAGGAGCATCTCCATCTTTTAACTTTTTATGTATGCGACTTCTTGGTATGCGACAAGAAAAATGACACCACTGTTCTTTTTCCATTTTACATTCTAATTCATGTGTGCATGGTGCTAAAATATAAGCACTTTTTTTAATAAAAAAATCACGAGTTTTCTTCATTTGAGAAAATGCAATTGAAGTTCCTGGTTCAACTATTAATAGCATCATATTTGCCGCATTCCATAATTTTTCTAATAAGTTTAACCTTTCTTTTTCATATATTTCATTTAAAACATAAGAAGCAATTACTATATCTGCTTTTTGATCAATATTTTCAGATACTAAATCATGTTTTATCCATTTAGCATTAGATAAAGAAGCCTCCTTCATAAGGTTTTTACCTATGTTAATCATTGCTTCTTCTCTCTCTAAACAAGTAATCTCATTTAAATCAATCAACGAGCTAGCTGCCCATGAAGCTGCTCCAGTTCCTGCTCCTACATCTAATAGCGACAATGGGCTACATTTTATATGATCTAAAGAGTATTTTAAAGCCTGATAAACTGCTCCATATGTGGCAGGCATTCTTACTATTGAATAAGCTAAAGCTTCATTATATCCATTTAAAAGATGTTTTCCTCCTACTTTATTTTCCCTATATTTAATGCTTAAATCTTTAGAATTTTTAAATAATTCCTTTTGACTTATGCCTGCTAATTGTTTTTCCATTGCTCGTTTAAGAACTTCCGGCATTTCCAAATGTTTCAACTCCTAAATTAAATTAAAATAATGAATATATTATAAGCAAAAATACACCGAAAAGAAAACATTTGAGTACATTTTTATTACTTAAATGATATAATAAATACAAAATATATGCTCTTTTGAAGAAGTTTCTAAAATTTTTATATACATTAGGAGGGTGAAAATTATGAAATCACAAGATATAGATAAAGAACGATCTGAAATATTAGCTTTAATTGAAGAATATGGAGCTAAGTACAAAAAATCTCCATCCTTTGAAGGTCTTTCAAAGGATTCAAAGGAAAATTTTGATTCTATAATAAGTATTTTTGCGCAATTTATGCATTACTATTTTTTGCAATCACCAGAGAACTGGACTCAGGAAGCACTTGAAGATTTACTTATTAATATTTTTCCACATGAAGTTGTAATGCCATCATCTTTTTTTGATTCAATCGAACCAGTTCTTAGTGAATTTTTTAAATATTTACAAGAAAACAAAGTGCTAAAAAATTACGAAGAATTAAATTTAAAGCTTAAAACAGCTGTACCAGAAATGTGTAAACGCATGAAGGATCCAGCATATTTTTCTTCAGTAAAGCAAACACTTGCAAAAGAATCTCGGAAAGCAAATGATGATAATGATAAAAAATCACGTGAACCTAGCTTAGAACAATGGAAACAATTATACGAGGTTGCAGAAGTTATTAAAAGGATAGAACCATGGAATTTTCTATGGGATGCAGATCTTGTTACAATTGTATTGCCAGGGCATGAAGAGCCAATATACTGCTCAATCATGGGCCGAAATGGAGAATGCTATGCAATTGGAATATACCCAGGTTATGAGTCACTTATGGGATATTACCGCATTGCTAATTCTAAAGAAGATGAACCCACATATTTTGAAGCATTTGATCAAAATTGCTTAAATTGCTATTATGGAGATCGAAAAGAAATTACCCCTAAAGATCGCATCCCCATTGATAAACTTGGGTTACGCTTTAGAGGTCATAATCAATGGATTTATTTTAGATCTATGAAACCAGGATACTATCCATGGTATATAAATTCTGAGCAAGCAGATATTATGATACATACTCTTCAAAATCTTGTTATGGCCCTTAGACATATTAAAGAAAATAAGATAAAGGTAGATTTTGAAGGCGGAGAGAGCCTTGTAAGATTTTACTCAGATGAAAAAAAATCTTGGTTAAATATTGCCACAAAAATGCCTCCAATTGTTGTTAAAAAACCCATATTAATTGTTACAGACGATTTAATGATTGTCAGATTAAAAAAATGTAAAAAAGTTAAAGCACTTAATATCGAATTTGATCAATTATTCCTCCCTACACCTATACAAGAAGAGAAGGATTCTATTCCCTATCTTATAAAAATGATACTTCTTGCAGATAAAAATAGCGCTCTACTTATAGATCAACATATTGCAGATAAAAATGAAAAAATAGAAGATATTGTTATTGGAATGATAGCAAGATTTATTACAATGCATGGAAGACCATCTACTATTAATGTTCGAGATGAAAGAACTGGCTCTTATCTTCAGGATTTGTGCAATAAGCTTGATATTAAACTAATAGAGGGCGAAGGTATGCCTGTTATAAATGGATTTATTGATGGCTTATTAGAACATTTACATTAAAAATGTAAGACCCAAATTAATATGACCAAATATTTCAAATACCCCCGCTTACGATAGAAGCAGGGGTATTTGAAATTCATATTGAACTATTTCTTGTATCCACATTTTGGACACACGTCATTTTCGTTTAACTCAATACCGCATAATGGACAACGGTCTTTTTCTTTTAGATGCTCTGTGCTGTATTCTTGTGTAGCGCCATTTACTCCACTTGTAAAAGTGATTTTAACAATATTCAGTTTATCTTTTAAGAGATCGTAAACTATTTTAATCATACCTTCGACGGTCATTGTTTCTTTTGTAACAACTAAACGACATTCAGGATATGCTGTCGCAAGTTCCGTTTTAAAAGCTGGGCCTTTTTGTTTATTGGTTGGTGCACCGTCTTTAATCCCTTGAGCTTCATAAACTCCAAGAATTGCAGGAAGCAATGGGTCGTCTTCTCTTAAAACCAGAGCATGGTCAAAGTTTTGTAAAACTTCCCAAGCGGTTTTCTTAATCTCATTGCATGGGAATACCATATTTACGCCCATGTTGATGGTATCTTCAACTTCAAGAGTTAGTATTCCTGTATGCCCATGTAAATACTGGGCTTCGCCTTTGAACCCATAAAACCTATGGGCATATTGTAGATCTAATGTGGTGAAACTTTTCATGACTATTCTCCTCATTTAATATATTTACGGGGTGTTTTAATGCTCCCGTATGCGCATACATTCGAGTTTCGAGTTGAGCGGGTGGTTTTACCCATCAGGTTTGTAATTACGATCTCATTCAAAAATTATTTATTGCACTCAAGGCAGATACCCTTGAAAAAAATATCATGACCTGTAAACAAAAAACCACCGGTATGCTTAATATTTTTTTCTAAATCTGCGATAATGTCCATTTCCACATCAAAAATTCGACCGCACTTTATGCATCTTGCGTGATAATGCTCATGGCATATACGGTCATAGCAGTCAGGCCCATTTGGCATTTCCACTTTACGTATTTCGCCAATATTGGATAGCAGGTTCAGATTCCTGTATACCGTCCCTCTGCTTATATCAGAGTGTTTTTTCACGATCGTATCGTAAACCTCGTCAGCAGTGACATGACATTGCAATTCTTTTACTGTTTTTAGAACTAAAGTTCGCTGAATGGTGCTTCGTTTATTCATAATATAATCTATCCCTATTAGTACTATTTCTTTAATAAGATTATATCTCAAATAATATATTATGTCAATAGTGTGCACAAAAAATTCATATATTAAATTAATGCTTATTATGGTTTAAAATAGCGTATTTATCTGCTATAATTTTATCTATGAATGTTCTAAGAGACATTTAAATTTTAATTTATTAAATCTGCTTAAGGAGTCATAAAATATGTTGAAACGCTGTAGCAAGTTTTCTAAAAAAACTATTTCTTTTTTAATTGCATTAGTTTCTTTTTCCTTGTTAATGATACCTAACGTATTTGCCGCTAATGAAATAATAGGTCCAAGCCTCGTTAGCGTTACACCAAATGCTATTACAGTTAGCCTCGCCTTTCCAAAGTCAGGTGAAAAAGGAAATAAATGCAGCATTAAAAAAGATTCCACAGAAAAATGGTATGATTTTGATTATTCAACTAATGGAAAGTATACTTTTAGAAGCTTAGATCAAGACACAAATTATACCATAAAAACTACATACTTATTAAACAATGAAGAACAAACAAAAGAATTAAAAGTTAAAACTACAAAAGAATCCGATCTTGTATATAAGAAGATAAATGCAAAAGAAACTGAGCCTACATATAAGAAGATAACTGCAAAAGAAGCCTTTGATATTATGCAAAAAAACAGCAATTATATTTTACTTGATGTTAGATCAAAGGAAGAATATAATACCGATAGACTAAGTGGCGCCATTTCAATTCCTGCTGATGAAATAAATAAAAGAGCAGAAAGCGAATTAAATGACAAAAACGCTTTAATCCTCGTATACTGTTCTATGGGCGGAAGATCTGAAGCTGCTGCAAAAGAGCTTTCTCAAATGGGCTATACTAATGTAAGTAATTTTGGCGGATTGGATAATTGGCCATATGGTACAGTAAATAAGCCATCAACAAATAACATAGCTCCTACAAATATAATAAATACCGGATATAGGAAAATAACTGCAGTAGAAGCTCATGCTATGATGCAAGAAAATAATAATTACATATTGATAGATGTAAGATCAAAAAAAGAATATGATGAAAGAAGGATTAGCGGCGCTATTTCAATGCCTATTGGTGAAATTAAAGATAGAGCAGAAAGCGAATTAAGGGATAAAAATGCTTTAATCATCATATATTGTGGCGGCGATAGCAAAAGTGAAGATGCTGCTAAAATGCTTTCTCAAATGGGATATGCTAATGTGAATACCTTTGGCTGAATTAATACTTGGCCATATGGTACTATACGTGGTTAAAAAAATAAGGATAAATAAATGGGTAACTTTAGAACTAAGTAAAAATTGGTTCTAAAGCTACCCTTTATTTTATAAAAAATAAACTTTAAATGTTTTAATTTCGTAAGGTTTTACAGTAAACTCAATGGAGCTTTCCAAATGTTCTACAGGTTCATCATTCTTTTCAAGCATGTTGCACTCATAAATATCTCTAATCTTACTATGAAATTTAAGGCTGCACTTAGTCCTTCTTCCCCAGCATTCATAGAGGCGAACCACTGTGCTATTATCTTCTTCAGCTTTTTTAATAACTTCTATTACAACATTTGGCTTATCAGTTGAAGCAAATGACAAAGATTCTTTTAAATTACCTCCATCGTTTTCCTTTACAACAGGAATTAGCTTATTGTTAATTTGATAAGCCTGCTCAATGGCTCCTGCTTCTTTAAATCCACCAACATGTGGAAATATTGAATATGTGAAGTTATGCTCTTCTTGATCTGCCACAGGATTTGGAAATATACCTGATTTAAGCATTGTAAGCCCTACAACACTGTCATAAACTGAAACACCATATTTGCAATCATTAAGAATGCTTACCCCATATCCATCCTCTGATAAATCAAGCCATTTATGCATTACAACTTCAAACCTTGCATAATCCCAGCTGGTATTGCGGTGTGTCTGGCGTTTTACATTTCCATATTGAATATCAAACGTAGCTTCACTGGTTTGGATATCAAATGGAAATAATGTCTTTAATAAAATTTGCTTTTCTTTCCAATCAATATAATTGTCGATGTCTATTCTTGGAATATCGCTATATATTGTTATAGTCTGAATTATAGTTGAATTTAAATATGGCCTTGTTATCTTCACACTTGCACTTACATTGCCTTCATTAACAGCTTCAACCTCAGAAACTTCAGAAACTTCCCAGCTTTTTTCGACATAGTAGTTATTGATATCCCAAGCATCATAGTTATGAGGCCTATCCTCATAGCTCATTATAACATTTCCTAATTGCCCTTCTTTTAAAAGCTCTCTCTTTGCTTTTTTATCATAAATGCTTGTGAATTGACCATTATCACTAAATTTAATGATAAAATATTGATTTTCCATTTCTTTTGTTGTAGCTTTAGGAGCATTGCTCTTTGCTTCCATATCTTTAATATCAAATACTTTGTAGCCATTTGCAGGCACATCACATGCTAATAATTTTTTACCATCTATTGCAACTATGTCTGTCGCAACATGGCTATTTGGGTTAAATACTACAATAGATCCTTTTTTACTATCTATATTTGACACAACATTTACTGTTGCATCTTTTATTATATCTGAAGCTTTTTCTAATATTTCCTCATATTGCTCCTTTGATTCATCATAAACTTCTTTAATGGATGAACCTGGCAAAATGTCATGAAATTGATTTAATAAAATACATTCCCAAGCCTCATAGATTGCATCAGAAGGATAATTTCCTTTCGCAAATTCACTTGATAAAAGTGATAAAAATTCAGCATTTTTATAATAAAATTCACTTTTTCTGTTATATTTTTTGTTTCTTGCCATTGAGGTATAAGTACCTCTATGATATTCTAAATAAAGCTCACCAACCCATGTAGGCAAATATTTATTATCTTTTACATTGTTCTTAAGTGTGTTAAAAAAATTATTTGCTGTGCTCATAACAGTTTGAGGAAGCCCAGGTATTGATCTTTCAGTGCGGCGCTGATTTTCTATTTCTTCTTTAGTTGTACCTCCACCACCATCGCCGTATCCAAAGCTCATAAGAACTTCTTTATTTATGTGTTTTTGTTGATAGCGCTGCCATGCACCCTTTACTTGTAGAGGCTTTAAAAATGCATTGTACGTTGTAAAATAATCATTTTCATAGTCTGGTTTTACTCCACCGTTAACAATTCCACCATTATAATCTCTAGAAGGTGAGAAATGAGTTAAAATTTTTGTTCCATCAATGCCTTGCCACATAAATGTATCATATGGAAGTTTATTAAATTCATTCCAGCTTATTTTAGTGGTCATGAAATACTCAATTCCGCATTTATCCATAATTTGAGGAAGTGCAGCAGAATATCCAAAAACATCTGGAAGCCATAAGATATTGTTTTCCTTTCCAAATTCATCCATAAAAAATTTTTTCCCATGAATAAACTGACGTACTAAAGCTTCACCTGATGCAATGTTACAATCTGCCTCAACCCACATACCACCATCAGTTTCCCAGCGTCCTTCCTTTACCCTTTCCTTTATTTCTTCATAAATTTCAGGGCAATCTTCTTTTACATACTTATAAAGCTGAGGTTGGCTAGACATAAATTTGTATTCAGGAAAACGCCTCATAAGTTCAAGCACTGTTGCAAAGCTTCTTACAGCTTTATCCCTTGTAACAGCTAAGGTCCATTGCCATGCAACATCAATATGAGTATGACCTATGCAGAAAATTTTAGGATTATCTTTATTTTGATATTTATCATAAAATTCCCTTGTTATATTCTCCTGTGCTTTATCTAATGATTCATAATATAAATGAGAGTGCTCCTGTCTTAAATCTAAAAGATTTAAAGACTCATTTAAAGCTTTTATTATAAGAATATGCTCATCGCTATCTTCAGGTAAAAGCATAGCTGTATCATAAAGCACCTTTAAATCATAATAGTATTTTTCAGTTTTTTTATCCACTATACGTATCTCTGATCTTAGATAAAGGCTAAAATTTTTATCTCCTGTAAATGCAGAAAGCACTATTCTATAATTTTGTCCTCCTACAGCATTTTCGTCTAATATAGCAGTAGTATGATTAACGTCCATACCTTGACGCAATTTTCCATCTACATAAAGAGAAAACTGAGGGTTAACTGCATCCCATTCTTTTTCTCTCCCTGTAGTAAGCTTAAATTCAACTGTTTTGCCGTGAAATTCTTTTGGAATTGTTACTACTTTTTCAAACCAAAAATATTCTCTATGGCCTCCCCATAGTTCCTCACAATTAAATGTTTCCCAATCCTTTGTATCTAAATTTTTTATATCATTAAATTTCTCTCTTGATTTAATCATTTTATAGTTTTTAATTGGCCTTTCATCATGATAACGCAAATCGCCAAGGTTTGAAATAAGCTTGTTTATGCGTTGTCTTAAAAAAATCATTAATATGTCCCCTTTCGTTTATCCCTTTGCAGCTCCTGCTAATGCAAATCCTTTAGACATGTATTTTTGAGCTAAAATATATAATACTATTGATGGTATTGCATATAATGCTGAATATGCTGCTAATTGACCATAAGCTACCATTCCATAATTTCCAAAAAATTGGTAAAGTCTAATGGATGCAGGAAGATTGTTTACACTTTGAAGCAAAATATATGGAACAAAAAAATTACCCCAACTCATGGTAAATGTAAAAATACCAACAACACAAATACCTGGAACCATAAGAGGAGCAATAACAGTTTTAATGCTCATTAAAGGTGTTGCTCCATCAATCCATGCAGCTTCTTCTAATTCTATTGGAATAGAATCCATAAAATTTTTCGTAAGCCAGATTCCGTAAGGCAGGCTAGATGCTGCAAAGAATATTATAACACTAGCTAAATTATCATAAAGCCTAAGATTTAGAAAAAGTTTATAAACTGGCACCATAACAGTTGTAATCGGTAAAGATGTCATAAATAAAATTGTATATAAAAACAGCTTCTTATATCTAAGTTCATACCTTGAAAGAGGATATGCTGCAAGCAGCGATATAATAACAACTAAAAAGCTTTGAGTTAACGATATATAAAGCCCAATAGCAAATCCTCTTAAGTTACCTTTATCGCTTAATACTGCTGAATAATTGGCAAGTGTCCAAACTTCTGGAATCTTTAAGCTCTGTGACGCATTTTTATCTAAAGATGCTATTACAAGCCATATTAAAGGCGAAATAAATATAATAGCTAGTATAGTTAAGACAATGTATGGAAGCAAAGCTTTTGAATTTGGTTTCATCTTTTTTACCCCCCCTTTACTGCTTAACTAATCTAGTGTAAATAACACTCAGAAAAATCCCAATGCTAAGAAGTATCATTGAAATAGCTGTGCCATAACCTAACTGCTGGCTTACAAATGCTGAACGATACATAAGAATAGGGAGAGTTAAAGTTTTTGTTCCTGGCCCCCCGCCTGTCATCGTGTAAATCAAACCAAAAACACCTAAGGTTGAAAGTGTGTTTAGCATAGTATTGGTAGCAATTGTTTCTTTTATACAGGGGATGATTATTCTAAATAGTGTTTGAAAATATGATGCACCATCAACTTTTGCAGCTTCTTCTATATCGCTTGGAACATTGTCCAAGGCAGATTGAAAGTTCATCATGGAAAAAGCTGTGCCTCGCCAAATGTTGGCTAATATAACAGAAATCATAGCATATTTAAAAAGCCAAGCTACAGGTTGAATATTAAAAATTCCTAAAAAAGAATTAAGTGTTCCATTATCACCAAAATATGCGCTTAGACACATTGCTACTACAATTTCAGGCATAACCCAGCTGGCTAAAATAATAGGACCAATTATACTTCTAAAAATCCTACTGCAACTTTTCATAAGTAGAGCTATTATAAATCCTAATACTTGTTGGCCAACTAAACATCCTATTAAAAATATTAAAGTATTTATTATGCCTATTTTAACATTTTTATCCGAAAATAGGAGTTTATAATTATCAAGCCAGATAAACTCTGTATTTTTAGCAGCAGCACCTGAAAGGGCAAGATTTGTAAACGAATAGTAAAATGTCATTATTACAGGTAAAATAAAAAAAGTTGCCATTATAATTATGGCTGGTAATAAAAATACAGATTTTTTAGCTTCGTCAACTAATTTATATTGATATTTTTTAGCTGCTATATTCACAAAGGTCCCTCCTTTTTATAAAGGCGGCTAAATTTAAAGCCGCCTTTTTTTATTTTTTATTTAGAAACTACATTATCAGCACCAACAGCGTTTGAAACGTCTGTTTTATATTGAGCCACAGCATCGTCAACACTTGTTCCTGAAACAACAGATTCAACCATTGCTTGAATGTGAGAAGAAACAACTGGATATTTATCATTTTGAGGTCTAAAGTCTGCGTTTGCTAAAAACTCAGTAGCAATTGTCATAAAAGGTTTTTCTGCATATTCTGGGTCGCTTGCAATGTCAGCCCTTGTAGAAAGATTTCCCATGTTTATAATAGCTTTTTTGTAATTATCTTTGTTCATCATATGCAATAAAAAGTCAAAAGCTTCAGGTTTTGCATCACTATTTGCAGGAATAGAAAGCGCCCAACCTCCTGCAAGTGTTATAGTATTAGGTGCTTGACCTTCAGATGTAGGCATTGCAGCATAACCTAAAACATCTTTATATTCTGGCCAAGGTGATGCTCCTTCTTCTAAATAATTTCCTGTAATCCAAAAGCCATCGAGTGATATTGCAAGTTTTCCTTTAGGAAGGTATTCACGTGCAGAAGTGTTACTTGCTTGTCCATTAAGTACTAGTGACAATGAAGGGCCATAACCTTCAGTATAAATTGTATTTAGAAATTCAAGTGATTTCTTAATATTAGGGCTATCTACTATCCATTTATCACCATCAAGTAAACGTTCTCCAGTTCCGTATAATAACATTTCATATGTTTGCATTGATGTTGCTTCGCCTGTTGCAACCCCTGAATTACACCAGAATGGTACTACATCTGGCACTTTTTCTTTAATGGTTTTACATGCATCTAAAACTTCTTGCCAGCTTTTAGGTTGCCAATCTTCTGGTAAACCTGCTTGCTTAAAAATCTCTTTATTATACCAAAGTCCACGAGAATCAGTGCTATATGGAACACCATAAATTGAACCATCAGGTCCTTTTACACCAGATTTAAGAGCCTCATAATAGTTACCATTGCTCCAATCTGGATAATCTTTAAGCATATCATCAAGATTTGTCAAATATCCTGCACTAGCATCAGAAGGAAGCTGGAATGTATCTTCTGCAACTAAATCTGGTGCTGTATCTTTAGATTGAAGGGCTAAAGCAACTTTTGCAAAATAATCACCTTCAGAAGCTGTAATAGGTGAAACATCTAATTCAATTTTATCTTTATTTGGATAAGTAGCATAGGCATCATTTATCCATTTCCACAGAGCGTTATTCTCGCCTTGTCCATCTTCACGGAAAGTAAACGTAATTTTGGTTTTACCTGTAGCAGTTGTAGCTGTTGTATCTGGTGAACTTGTTGTAGTTGCACTGCTTTCTGCACTGGTTTGAGAACCTTCTTGTGCTCCTGTAGTAGTAGTGCTTGTAGCATCACTTGATGGGCTGCCGCAGGATGTAAAAGTCAAAGCTGCCAAAATTGCTAAACTTAAGTACTTTTTCATATTTTCACTCCTCACAAAATTATATCTTAATAATAATTTATGTAATCGTTAAATAACATTCCAATCTTTTAATAAAGGGGTAAATTTTTAACCTTTTATTAAATTTATCTCTCTAAAATAGCAATTCTAACTTTGTCTTGTATATCGTTTGCAATATCCTGAGGCTTTTTATTTTCTAGCAATATAAGGTTAATATCATCATAAATAGCTTGAGAAATATTATACCATGAAGAAAAGCTACTTCTTAGCATAAATTTTTCTCTAAACCTTGCAGCATAATCATCTGAAAGAGCACAGTTTTCATCCTGCATTTTATATTCCACATCATTTCGTGCAGGCAGTGTGTTCATTTCTTCTGCAATTTTTTGCACAAAATCTTTAGAACTAATAAATTTCAAAAAATCTAATGCCTCTTCTTTCTTAGCAGTAGTAGATATACATATGTTTTTTGCCATGCATAAATAAACTTCTTGTTTATCATAAGGTAAAATCTCTACTCCAATTTTCATATCATCATTAGCCATTTTAAGCATTTCAGTTCGCAAATTATAATTGCAAGCAATCATACTTACTTCTCCCTTGCTAAATGATTGAACTAAATCTTCTTCATTATAATTTGAAATTTCTTGTGAAATGAGGTTCTTTGTTTTTAACGTATTTATAATATCAAAAATCTTTTTTCCATAAACATTATTTATCTGATATATATTTGTACCTGATGCATAGAGCATATGATAGAAAAAAGCTGAAAGCTCCTCTGGTTGCTTTGCAGCAAACCCAAAGCCATAATTGCTGTATCCCCTTATATCTAAAGCAGCTTGCACTAAGCTATCTAAATCTCTTGGTATATTGACATTTTTCTTTGCCAGCATATTTTGGTCATAAAACAAAACAAAAGGCTCTAAAGTTAAAGGCAATCCATAATTTCTTTTTTCCTTAATACTAGTTGCCATAAGCTTTTCACTGTATTTGTTATCTAAGTTTTCATTTTTAATAAAATCTGTAATATCTTCACATACTCCTATTTTAATTAAAACAGGTGTGATTACATCTTCACTAATAATAATATCGGGCAAACTATTTGAATCAATTTTCATGCAAATCTCTTGCATAAATGTATTTTTAGAAACAAAAGTAACGTTTACCTTGCATTTAGTGTATTGTTCCACTAGCATTTTAAAAGCGTCTTTTTGACTGCTAAGTTCTAAAGGTGCTAATATTTCTAAAGCTTCTTGGGACTTTTCATTTATAATTTCATTGCTTTGGTTTTGCCTATAGAATTCTCTCAATATCCATGTTAAGCCAAATAAGGTTATTAAAAAAGAAACCATCAATATAATCAATATCTTCTTATTCATAATTCCCTCTAGATTTCAAAAACTGCTTTCTATACTCTGATGGCGACACAAAACAAACGGACTTAAAAACCTTGTTAAAATACTTTACATCTTGAAAGCTCACTTGTTTAGCTGCATCAAATACTTTACAGCCTTTTTTAAGCATTTGTTTAGCCTTGCTTATTCTAAAATTCCTCAAAAAAACCACAAAGCTCATATTCATTTCTTTAGCAAATAATTTGCTTAAATATTCTGGAGTAATATTTGCTATCTTTGCTGCATCTGAAAGCCCTATGTTTTTATCAAAATTATCTTTTATAAACTCAATAACTTTTATTACTGTCTCATTATTTGTAGCAAGCAAAGCCTCTTCTGTTTCCTTACTTTCAGAATGTATAACGTCACTTCGAAACTCAGGCAATTTTTTTTCTATCTTTTCAAGGCAAGAAATAAATTCATCAAAATTTACTGGCTTCAATAAATAATCAATTACAGCAAGGTTAATGGCCTTTTTAGCATAATCAAACTCTGAATATCCAGTAAGCAAAACTGCCTCAAAGGATAATTTTTCATCTCTTAACTTTTGAATCATTGAAAGACCATCCATTAAAGGCATTCTTATGTCAGAAATTATTAAATCAGGACACATTTGTTTTGCTATGGTTATTCCTTCGCTACCATTTTTCGCCGTGCCAACCACACAGTGATTAGTATATTTATTAATAATCTTGCATAAACCATCCCTTGTATTTGGCTCATCTTCTACAATGACTATCCTCATAATTAAACTTCCTCCTACTCATATGGTATATGTATTGTTATTGTTGTGCCAAAGCTTCCACTTTCAATATTTAAGCTTCCTCTTTCACCATAATAAAGATCTATTCGGCTTATGGTATTTCTAATTCCTATGCTTTTTTCTGGTATACCTTTAGTTTTCCAGTCATTATAAAGCTGCAATGTTTCCTTATCCATACCTACACCATTATCTTTTACAATAACTTCAATATAAAAATCTTCACATTTCCTTAAGATTAATTCAATTTTATCCCTTTCACTTTTGCCAGGAAATCCATGTACAATGGCATTTTCTATTATAGGCTGAGTAAGAAGTTTATGTATTTTTAATTTCTTAACATCTTCACTAACATTCAAAATAAATTCAAAGGAATTGTTAAATCTTTGCTTTTGCAGATAAACATAAATTTGAATAAACTTTAAATCATCTTCCACTGTAACAATTTCATTGCTTTTATATATACTATACCTCAATATAGAAGCTAGCTTATTTAACATTTTGCTTATTTTAAATTGTTCATTATTAATTGCTACCCAATTAATTGCATCAAGTGTATTATATAAAAAATGTGGATTAATTTGAGCTTCTAAAAAATTTATCTCAGCATTCTTCTGCCTAAGCAGAGCTTCTCGCTCCTGCTTTCTTGCTTCAGTGATTTTCATATGCATTTCATTAAACTGCTCAGAAATAAGTGAAAATTCATCATCTCCTTTAAGGTTAATCTTTTCATTGTCATTTTGATCATATGCAAGATGCATTGCGCTTATAATACTCTTAACCTTTATATCGGTAGATTCTGAAAAAGCATAGGCAATAAAAACACAAATGATGCTAAAAAGCACTCCTATTAATATAATAGCTAAGCTAATTGTGTTTACATTTCTAAGGGCATAATCAAGGTTTTGGGCATTTATAATAAAAAATTCTCCGTCTTTTATTTTTTGATTGTTTATTTCAACTCTGGTATCTGTGAATATTCCATTTTCATGAAGAAAATTTAAAATATTGTTATTATGAAATTCATTTTCCTCGTTTTGTAATATTTTTTTGCCTATAAGAGATTTTATAGGGCAAGAAATAATCTCACCTGATTTATTTATAATAAATGTAAGGCTATTATCTTCATCTTTTCCTTGAGAATAGGATTCTGTCAATGTGTTTTCATCTAGACATATAACTATGCTCCCTACAGGTCCTTTGCTATAATTGTAGTAATCAGTTAACTTATGAATTACGTAGAAACAATTTCTACTTCCATATTCCTCGCTAGATAATCTTGTTAAACCTGAGTAAATTGTCTTATTTTGTTTAAGTGAATCTTTATAATCAGGCATCCTGCTTATTTTATTAGCATCAAAGCAATAACTTTTATTTCCCGAAAGCGTTATAGAATCAAAAAAAACTATATCTCCTTTATTGCCAACAATAGCAATGCCAAGAATATCCTTATTTACATTGATTATATTTTCTAGATTATTTGTTAGCCTACTTTTTGATAAAGAGTAATTTCGCCTATCCCAAGTGTTCAAAGAAGCCATATTTTTTACATATTCTCTATCTGAATATATAAATTTAATTGTTGTATCATAATTTGTTAGAACATTATTAACATTTCTTGAAGATTGCTCTAAATTAGCCTTTATTAGCGCCTTTGTCTGATTAATAACTGTTGTAGTGCTCACATAATTTGAAATTACCTGTATTGCTATAATAGGAACAATAGAAACAATTAATAACATAACAAGTATTTTCTTTGATATGCTCATTGATTTATACCTGTTTATCATCTTGACACCTCTTAACATATATGTAGATAAGCTAAGGATATTATAGTATTGTCATATGGGCAAGCTTTTTTTATGACAATTAAAAATTTGCGTAAAATTAATAAACAATTTTATTAATAAATTTAAGGTTCTATTTATAAAATTGCTCTCATAAATATTAAGTACATATAATTTTGCGGAGTATAAAAATGAATAATGAATATGAAATTAATATAGAAGAAATGAATCTTAATATTGATTTAGAAGATTTAAAAAGCCGTGACGAAATTAGAAAAGACTTGATTCTAAGTGATACAATTAAATATTCAAACACCATAGAATTTATAAATTTAAACAATCTTGTGGAAATTGACCCTTCTATCAATTTTTTTGACTATCCAGATAATGAGGAATTTTTAGATCTCATTTCATCTATTGAACATTTTTCAATAATTAATCCCCTACTTGTCATAAAAAATGAAAGTGATAACGAATATACAGTAGTAAGTGGTCGCAGCAGGCTCCCAGCACTGCGTAGCCTTTATAAAAATAGCAAAAATGATAGATTTTTATCTGTTCCTTGCATAATATTAGATAGCAAAACAAGTCCTAGCCTAATTCAAGGCATAATCATCTCTACAAATTTAAAATACAGAAAA
>JAVBPD010000039.1:0-4256 GCA_031549885.1 Clostridiaceae bacterium | reverse complement strand
TTTAAAAGTTTATGATTCTAAAACTTCTTCATATACAGTTAAAGTTACATTGTACAACTTGTTGAAAAATTTAAAAGTATCAATACAGACAGGGTTTATAAATTCATTGTTACGATTAATTAGGTACATAATCATAACAATGAATTGGCTAAGTATTAGTTTAAATTTTAATCTTTTTTTGAAGATTAAATTGTTAACTAAAATTTCAGAAAAGTTATACTTAAAGGAAGTTAAAAACCAAAACTCTAAAAGTATCTATGTTTAAATTTTCAGTTATATTTTAAATTAAGTTTTAAAAGTTAAACTCGGAATTTTGCAAATGAAATATTTATAATAATTGATATGAAAAATACTTTTTAAAAAAGATTTTAGTTATTATATACATAATATGATTCATTACAAGAATGTGTGCTTGAAAAACAAATTGCATAACAATAGAAATATAGTAGGGTTTATGTGGCTAAAGACCCTATAGCATTTTTATTGCACAAAATTTCAAATTTAGTTGTTTTAAAATAGGTTTAAAAAGTAAAAAAAGTAAAAAAAAGAATTGAATATTAGTGTTTTGTTTGTTAAAATGTTTTCATGGGGCAAACGTCACCGATGCTGTTTAAGTGTTTGCAAGACGATTTTAACAACAGGAGTGACTTTTGTCTTTAAAAGTTTATGATTCTAAAACTTCCTCATATACAGTTAAAGTTACATTATACAATTTGTTAAAAAATTTAAAAGTAACAATATAGATAACATTGAGTAAAGGCATCTAAACCCCTAAATAGCATAAAAAACTGTTTCCTCCCATGCCTTAAAGCATGAGTATCAACAGTTTTAAATTCGATAATTATAGCAATGAATGGGTCAAGTATTAAGAAAATATTTCATTAATACTTTATTAAGTATTTCTTGATACATTATAGAATAATCATATTAACATATATTAACACATATTCTTCATGTAGTAAATAACATTGGCTAGCATATATATTAGTTGATTTGTTATATATTATTATTTAACAAAAAATAAATTGTACTAATGCAATTTTTGTATTTTAATTGTAAATCATAAATATCAAAAAAAAATATATTATATATTTAAGTGTCTATTAAAAGTTATTTTAATTAATATTTATAATAATTATCTCAAATATTTCCAAATCTTAATTTTTTCTTTTTCAGATTAAATTCTGTATTCAAAATTCAAATTTATATCTTTTTAACTTTTTTGCTATTTCCTAATCTTTAAAATTTAAAATAATGGCAAATACTCATTTATTAATGTTATATTAAAAAAAGAGTGTTTTCTCATGGAAAACTAATAAATTAGTGCAAATTCAATTGAATTAACCACTTTAAAAGCACCTTATTAAATGGTATAATGTAATAAATAAGTCATCATATAATAATTATTACTATTTAGAATGCCGAGGAAGGTGATGAAAATGATTTTTAATGTTTATCTTTTTTGTTTAGCAATAGGCGTAATTTATACAGCCTTTACTACCTTAATTCATGGAGTTGTTTCCATTGCTGATATAGGTGCAGATTTCCACTTTGATGCAGATCATGGAGATGTAGATTTTGATGTAGGACATGCAGATTTTGATGCTGGTCATGCGGATTTTGATATAGGGCATTCTGACTTTTTACTTCCTATGAAACCATTTACTATTATGATTTTTCTAACTGTATTTGGTGGATGCGGTATAATTTTAATTAGATTTTTATTACCTTTATTAACGCTACCTATATCATTTGTAGTAGCTTATATAATATCATATTCAGCATATAGATTAATATATTTAAGGTTAGTGAAAGCTCAAACAACAGCAAAAAAAGCTGCTGCTGCAATTGGAGTTGAAGCAATTGTACTTGAAAAGATTCCAGAAGGAGGGATGGGCCGTATATCTTATAAGGTAGATGGAAATATTCTCTCAGGAGCAGCAAAAGAGTTAAAGACTCATAGTGGAGGATTCTCTAAAAATCAAAGAGTTTTTATCCATGAGATTAAAGACAATATTTATTATGTTACTGATTATCCTTTAATATATTCTAAAATGGACAAGGATTATGAAAGTGAAAATTAAAATAAGGGAGGTTAGTTATAATGTTTATGGAAATTATTAATAATCCTGTTGTGATTACTGCTTTAATTGTAGTAATTGTACTTTTATTGCTTCTTTTTGGTCTTTCAAGGCTTTGGAGAAAGGTTCCTCAAGATCGAGCTATTGTTGTAACTGGTATGCATAAAAGAGTTATAACTGGTGGTGGTGGTCTTGTAATTCCACTTCTTGAAAGAACAGATGAAATTTCCCTTCAAAATATGGAGATACCTATTCAAATTGCTGGGTTTACATCAACAGGAGTTGAACTTACTGTAAATGCAGTAGCTATTTTAAAAATAAAAAACGATAGTGAACATATATTAGCTGCAATGGAGCAATTCAATGTGGGCAATATAAACGGAACACTTCAAAAAATTTCAAATACATCTTTAGTTGTCTTAGGAGGTAAATTAAGAGAAATCCTATCTAAAATGACTGTTGAAGAAATATATCAAGATAGAGAAAAATTTGCAAGTCTTGTTCAAGAAGTTACAGCAACTGAGCTTGAAAATATGGGACTTGAAATAAAATCTTTTACAGTAAAAGAATTAACTGATGATCAAAATTATTTAATGTCCTTAGGTAAAAAGCAAATAGCTGAAGTTAAAAAATCGGCTGCTATAGCTGAAAGTAACGCTGCTAAAGAACAAGCTATAACAATTGCTGAAAATGAAAGAACTACTGCAGTTGAAAAGGCAAGATTGAGCAAGGAAACAGCAGTAATGATAGCACAAGCAAAGCAAGAACAAGAGCAAGCGAATATAATTGCAGATACAAATATTGCAAATGCAAATAAAGAAAAGAACCTTAAAGTCCTTTCCAATGAGCGTGAAGTGCAAACTCAAAAAGCTAATTCAGATGCAGCTTACGAAATTGAGCAAAATAAAGTTCAACAGCAGATAATAGAAACTCAAATGGCTGCAAAGTTAACTCAAGAGGCAAAAAATGTTGATTTAACTAATGCTCAAATGAAAGTTGAACTTACAAAGAAACAACAAGAGACTACAATTGCTCAACAAGAAGCAATTAGACGTCAAGAAGAGCTTGCAGCTACAATGCAAAAAACTGCTGAAGCTGAAGCTACAAAGCTGAAGATATCTGCTGATGCTGCTCTTTATAAAACAAAGCAAGACGCTGAGGCTGCAAAAGTACAAGCTGTAAAAAAAGCCGAAGCTGAAGCTGAGCAAAGAAGGCTTGCTGCAGTTTCTGAAGCTGAAGCTAAAAAAGTTCAAGCTGAAGCTGATTCTTTAGCTATTGAAAGAAAAGGTTTTGCAAATGCTAAAGCCACTGAAGCAGAAGGTCTTGCAAAAGCAAAGGCAACTGAAGCAGAAGGTCTTGCAGAAGCAAAGGTTATAAGGGAAAAAGCCTTTGCAGAAGCTGAAGCAATGCAGAAAAAGGCTGAGGCTTATAAACAATATGGCGAAGCTGCTATGACAGAGATGGTTGTAAAAGCTCTTCCTGAAATAACTAAATCAATGTCTGAGGCTATCGCTGAACCTATGAGTAAAATTGGAAGTATAACTATTGTAGATTCAGGGTCATCAGATAGCAAAGGCGCTTCAAAGGTTGCAGGATATGCATCTGATCTTTTAACACAAGTTCCTGAAGTGGTAAAAGCCACAACAGGTATAGATTTAATAAGCATTTTAGGAAAGGTTTCAAAGAACTTCCTTGAAACTGGTGTTCAAAAAAAAGAAGAAGATAAAGAAAATGAATGATTAAAACAACAAAGATGGTTTTTTTGCAGAACTAATTAAAAATTGGTTCTGCAATTTTTATTTTAAGCATAAACATTAATATAATTATTATATTGGAGAAGTTTATGGCTAAAAATAATATGGTTACAGAAATTCACGGCACTGATTTAAGACCTACCTACAGGTTAAAAAATGATGCAATTGCTGTAACTGAGGAAGAAGTGAAGATTGATCCTCCTTCACCTGAGGTTTTATTAAAAATAGCTGAATTTGAAAGAAAGGTTATTTTAAAAAGAGAAAGAAATTTTAATGAGGGTGTCGATTTATTTAAAAATTTTGACAAAATTAATATAGAGCTCATTCATGATACTCCGCCAGGTTGGAATTTATTTAACGATAGTTCAGAAATGGAAATCCTCGACCTTGCTAGGTCTGTTTGCAATGTAGGGTTAATTCA
>JAVBPD010000119.1:0-8391 GCA_031549885.1 Clostridiaceae bacterium | reverse complement strand
AAGGCTGTAGATTTAGTAAATGTTAAAAACCAAGAGGAATTAAGCAAACCAAAAAAAAGATAACTGACAAAAACTGAATAAGAGAGAGGGCAAAGCTACAATATTTTTACAAATATTTAACCACATTTAATGATTCATATAAATCTCTCGAAAACTTAGGTGCTTTTATAAAAAAATAAGAGGGCTAAAAGAGCCATGCCCAAAAATAGACTATGGTTTAAAAAATATCATATTTTTTAAAGAATTTCATAAAAAGTTATAATAATTTTGGTTACGATTTTTATCATAAAAAGGAATAATATTCACTATTATTTGTCCAAATTCTTAGCAATTGGACTTACATAGATTAGTCTTTTAAGAACCTATTTAGTATCTTTGCATCTTCTACAATAGATACTAAACAGATTCTTAGCAAAAATAAGTATTTATTCTGCAATAGGTGGTAGTTGTGGTGGTTGTTCAGTATTAGATGTTTCTTCAGCATTAGGTGCCCCTTTAACATTAGGCGTTTCTTCAGCATTAGGCGTCCCTTCAACATTAGGCGTCCCTTCAACATTAGGCGTTTCTTCAGCATTATGCGTTTCTTCAACGTTAGGCATTTCTTCAACTATAGTGCTGTTTTCAATAATAGTTAAAGTTGTATTTGTATTTTGACCATCTGCTAATAATTTGTTTTCATCAAAATTTTTGACATGATATGAATATACATAAATACAAATAAAAAACATTATTAATGATGTTGCTTTGATAAATAATTTGCTTTTTTCCATAAAATTCTCCTTAAACTAATTTCAATAGTTATTTTTAGTAAAAAATGGAAAATTATTCTATAATATTTAGAGAATATTTGACAGGCATTTTTATTTTGTGAATAGCATAAAAAAGAGAGCCACTTAAGCTCTCTTTATAATAACAAAATTTTTAAGCCATTACAGATCCGCCATCAACATGTACACATTGACCTGTAACATTATCCCCAGATGGTCCGCAAAAGTAAAGTGCTAGCCATGCCATGTCAATTGGATATTGTTCTGTTTTCTTAAGAATAAAGTTATCAAGATTAGCTTGAAAAACCTCGTCTCTATTTCCACCTTCTGGTGTTAGATAATCCAAAATCTTTTCCCACATGTCTGTCCTTATTATTCCTGGCATTATTGCATTTACATTTATGCCATACTTACTGCCATATATTGCAGCACCCTGTGTTAAGCTTACCACTGCAGCTTTTGAAACGCAGTACCATGAAAACGGACCACCCATATTGGTACGTCCTGCAATAGAAGAAACATTAATAATTCTTCCTTTAGTATTAGTTTCAATCATCTTTTTCATAGCATTGCGATCTGCATGCACACTGCCCATTAAATTAATATCCAAAAGTTTTCTAATATCTTGCTCAGGCATTTCAAGAAAATCATCAAGAATTATGTATCCTGCATTGCTTATCATTATATCAAATCGTCCAGTTTTTTTATATGCTTCATCAATTAAAATCTTTGTAGTATTCTCTTCCACAACATCTCCAACTAAATAACCACTTTTCACTCCAACATCTTTAATTTGCTTGCTCATATTTGCAGCATTTTCTTCAATTATATCTCCTATCCAAACGTCAGCTCCAGCTTTAGCTAATTCTAAAGCCATACATGCACCTAAACCACGACCACCACCTGTGACAACAGCAGTTTTTCCTGATAAGTCGATTATAGCTGACATAAATTTTCACTCCTTTTAATTTTTTAAACTTATTATTTATTTGGGATATGAATTGCTCTCTTCTCAGCAGCTAATGCTGCCTCTCTTATTGCTTCTGTAATTGTTGGATGTCCGTGTATTGTTGATATTATTTCTTCTTTAGTTGCTTCAAGTCTAAGTGCTAAAGCACATTCGCCAATTATATCAGTTGCTCTTGGCCCTAAAATATGTGCTCCAAGCAGTTCCCCATATTTTTCTCCAAATATAAGCTTCACAATTCCCACTCCATCGTTTTCAATGAGAGATTTGCTATTTGAATATAATGGGAATTTTCCAATAGTATATAAAATCCCCTTTTCCTTTAACTCTTCTTCAGTAAACCCAACTCCTGCAAATTCTGGATTTGTATATACACAAGATGGGCAAGTCTTTCCATCGTATATTGAATTATGACCTAACGCATTTTCAGCAGCAATTTCACCTTGAACTGATGCTACATGAGCAAGCATAACCTTTCCTAAACAATCTCCAATTGCATATATAGAAGGGATATTTGTCTCCATTTTTTCATTTACCCTTATGCGCCCTTTATCGTGTAAAATACCTGCTTTATCTAAATTAAGCTTATCTACATTTGTTCTCCTACCTACAGATACCAGTACTTTTTCTACTTCAAGGGATTTAAAATTGCCATTTGACTCTACATTAACCTTTGCAATTCCATTAACATTCTCAATGGATGTAACCTTAGCTTCTGTCATTATTGTAATGCCTTTTGATTCAAGTATTTGGCGAATAAAATCGGTAAACTCTCCATCCATCATAGGCAATAATTTTGAAAGCGCTTCTACAATAATTACTTTAGTTCCAAATGAACTATATATAGTTGCAAGTTCAATTCCAATTACCCCTCCTCCAATAACAACCATAGTCTTTGGAACAGCTTCTAAAGAAAGAGCTTTGGTTGAATCTATGCAAATATCATGATCTTTTATCCCAGGAACCTGAGGTACTATTGGCATAGAACCTGTGGCTATTATTATTTTATCAGCCTTTATAGTTTCTAAATTTCCATCCTCTTTTTTTACTTCTAAAGTGCAATCATTAACAAAGGATGCCTCACCCTTTATAATTTGAATTTTACTGATTTCTAAAAGCTTCCTAACTCCAGAAACTAATTGGTTTACAACTAGAGATTTTTTTTCTTGAATGCGCTTCCACTTGTAACCTTTTATTTCTATGTCAATTCCATAGTCTGAAAAATTCTTGCTTTCTTCTAAAAGCTTGGCTGAATGAAGAAGTGCTTTAGTTGGAATGCAACCTACATTTAAACAAGTGCCACCAATGCTATCTTTTTCAATTAATACTACTTCTGCATTTAGTAAAGAAGCTCTAATTGCTGCTACATAACCTCCAGGGCCTCCACCTATTACAACAACCTTCATAAAATTCCCCCTATACCATCATTAAAAATGGATTTTCCATTAGCTTTTTAACTCTACCTAAGAACATAGCCCCAAGAGAACCATCTATAACTCGATGATCTATAGTTAATGATAATTTCATCATTGGCCTTATTTTAGGCTCTTTATCTATTACAACCATGGTGTCTAATATAGCATTTACTCCAAGTATTGCAACTTCAGGCTGATTAATTATTGGAGTAAAAGACTCAATTCCATACATGCCTAAATTAGTGATTGTAAATGTCCCTCCAATTAAAGAATCTGGAGATAAATTTCCTAACCTAGCAGCGTTTGCCAAAGCTTTAATTTCTTCAGAAATTTTAGATAATTTCTTTAAATGAGCATCTTTAATAACTGGAACTAAAAGTCCCATTCCATCATCTAAAGATACTGCAATGCCCATGTTAACATAGTGCTTTAATATAATTTTATCTTCATCAATTGAGCTATTTAACATTGGAAATTCTATTAGCGCATTTGACACTATCTTTACAATAAAATCAGTATAAGAAACTTTGATGTGATCTTTTTCAAGGAGAGTTTTCAACGATTTTATAGAAGTCATATCAACATTAATATTGAGAGTAACATTTGCTGAAACATTTTTGCTCTCTACCATTCTGCTCATGATTACTTTCCTCATAAGGTTCATGTTTACAACTTCTTCTCTTTGATTGGATTTAGAAGCATAATCTAGAACATCTTTAGCCATAATACGGCCATCTACTTGTATATCTAGTAAATCTATATTTTGCTCTTCTGCAATTTTAACAGCAAGAGGAGAAGTCTTAGGTTTAGGTGTATCTATGAATTTTTCCACATCTTCTAATGTAATTCTCCCATTTGGTCCTGTAGGTGTAACTTTATTAAGATCTACCGATTTTTCTTTTGCAAGTTTTTTTGCCGCTGGTGACGCAATAACTTTTTTATTTATATCCTCAGGCTTTTCTGCTAAATCATCTAATTTTTCATCTGCATCACCAATTATCGCTATAGGAGATAAGCATGGAACACTTTGTCCTTCTTCAACTAAAATCTTATGTAAAACCCCATTAATTGGAGATTCTATTGTATTAGTAAGTTTATCTGTTGCAACTTCTAAAAGAGGTTCCCCTACAGAAATTGTATCTTTTTCAGCTTTTAACCATTTTCCCACAGACCCTTCAGTCATAGTCAGTCCTAATTTTGGCATAACAATTTTTTGAGCCATAGTATCCTCCTTTACATATTAAGTTTTAGGTTCTTTCAAATATACCTAAACTACATGCTTTTTCTAAACAAGCTTTAATATTAACCCGCCATGGGCCATTTCTTTTAATTATAAAATCAAGTCTATCATTCTTTCTCACCTTTACTTCACGTTCTCCATCAAGAGCAAGCATGCAATTTTCATCTGCAATTATTGAATATTTTGTATCTAGTGGAATTTCTTCGACATTTGATATATTAACAGTTGAAATTACTCCTGCTGCAATAGGCGCTATAATTGTCCTATGGCCTGATTTTTGTTCTTTTTTAAAAAGTGATAAAGCAAGTCCCTTATCACAAGTAGCTTTTATGATCTGAATACAACCTGCAATTGCAGAAAACCCAATGGTTGCTGGATGACATCTTGATACAACAATATGCTTTATGCGAGATATATCCCATATAGCTTTTGTACCAGGGTATAGATCTTCTGTTACAACTGCATCAATAAGGGCAATATCAGCAAAAGTGTCATTTTTAAACACTTCAATCCTTTTATCTTGAATACAACATGTCTTAAAATCAGAAATTGTAGCAATTACTGCTGCTGCCATACCAACTACAGTGCCTTCTACCATTATTGGATAAACATTATTAGTTCCTGTGGAAACAGGTATTATTGGTACGCTGCAAACTCCCTTGGCTACAGCTCTACTTGTGCCATCACCTCCAAGCACAACAATGCATCCTACCCCTAGCTTCTCCATACAAATTGCTGCATCTTTTGTATCCTCCATAGATGCCTTTATAGGAATATCTAAAATTCTACATTTTATAGTCAGCATATCCTTAAGCCCTTCAATAGCACTGTATCCAATGTTAAATGTATCGGGCATAAATAGGATCTCATCTATTCCCATGGTTTGTGCTGCAAGCACTATGCGTTTGACAATATTTACCTTTTCATTATTATCTATTGTAGTAGCATATGATACCAAACGCCTTATATCCTTACCTGATGCAGGGTTTGCAATAATGCCTATACTTGACATAAACCGCCTCCAATTTTTAAGCCTGGCCTTGCTACAAAGTTAAGTATAGCAAGACCATACTTAAATTATTTACTTTTAAGCCATTTTTTTCACAGCATTTATAATATCTAGTTCATTTGGTAGGCAATATTGTTCGAGAATTCCAGTAAATGGAATAGGGGTATTTAAAGCTCCTATGCGTATTACAGGGGCATCAAGAAGATCAAAATATTCTTCTGCAATTATAGCTGATATTTCTCCCCCATAACCTCCTCTTTTATTTTCTTCTGTAACAATTACTGCCTTATGAGTTTTTTCAAGAGATTTTTCAATCAATTCCTTATCTAATGGATATAGTGTGCGAGGATCTAAAACTTCAACGCTTATTCCATCTTTCTCTAATGTTTTTGCTGCAGATAATGATTCATTAACCATTTTACCGGTTGCAATTATTGTCACATCTGAGCCTTCTCTTTTTATATCTCCTTTTCCAAGTGGAATTGGGTCAAAGTTATCTACAGGATACTTAACTGAATATAGCACTTTATGCTCAATAAACATAACAGGATCTGCATCATCAATTGCTGTAAGCATAAGCCCTAAAGCATCTTGAGCACAGGATGGATAAACAACCTTTAACCCTGGTACATGTGTAAGCCAAGCTTCTAATGATTGAGAATGTTGTGCAGCTGCGCCTATTCCACCACCTGCAGGGAGCCTTACTACCATAGGTAGTGATATTTTTCCACCAAACATATAGCGCATTTTAGCTGCTTGGTTTACAAGTTGGTCCATACCAACAGTTAAAAAATCAATAAACATAAGTTCAGCAATTGGCCTAAGTCCAGTTGCTGCAGCTCCTACAGCACAACCTATTATGGCGCTTTCAGAAATTGGTGTGTCACGAACTCTTTCCTCACCAAATTCATTAAACATACCTGCTGTAACTCCAAAACACCCTCCAAATGCTCCAACGTCTTCTCCAAACACTACAATTTTGTCATTTTCTCTCATTCTAATGCTCATACCTTCACGAATAGCTTCTGCATAAGTCATGGTCTTCATCTGATACGCACCTCCTCAATAATATCTGAATAAACATCTTCAACAGTTTTTTCAACAGAAGGCAATGGACTTTCATCAGCGAACTTAATCGCATCATCCAATTCTTTCATAATGTCACCGTCAAACTGTTTGAGATCGTTATCATCAAAAATATTATTTTCCTTTAAAAATTCTATAAAACGAGGAATAGGATCTTTTTTAAGCCATTCTTGTTGTTCTTCTAAAGGTTTATAGCTTCCAGGATCTCCTTCAAAATGTCCCCTTTGCCTATATGTTTTACATTCTATTAAGCTTGGACCGTTTCCCTTTCTTGCACGAGCTATAGCTTCAGCTGCTGCCTCATAAACTGCTAATACATCATTACCGTCAACTGCAATACCTGGAATAGAATATGCCCCGCCTCTGTCTGCTATATCCTTAATAGCTTGATGCCTTCCTTGGCTCATGGAAATTCCATAATAATTGTTTTCACATACGAATACTATTGGAAGCTTCCAAATGCTTGCTAAATTGAGCGCCTCATGGAATGTGCCTTGATTAGTTGATGCATCTCCAAAAAAGCACACGCATATTGTATCAGTCTTTAAATATTTACAAGATAAGCCTGCTCCAACTGCAATGGGTTGCCCTGCTCCAACTATTCCATTAGCTCCAAGTATTCCTTTAGTTCTATCTGCAATATGCATGGAGCCACCTTTTCCTTTGCAATAGCCTGTTTCTTTTCCAAAGAGCTCTGCCATCATATACTTTAGCTCTCCACCTTTAGCAATTATATGGCCATGGCCTCTGTGAGTGCTTGTAATAAAATCCTCCTCTCTCAAAAGTTCGCATACTGCTGTTGCTACAGCTTCTTCGCCAATATAAAGATGTACAAATCCAGGAATTTTGCCTTCAGCAAATAAACTTGCTGCTTTAGTTTCAAATTCACGTATCTTCTTCATTTTAATATACAAGTTTTTCATGGAATCTTTATTTAACTCCATATAATTCACTCCTTATAATTTTTTTCTTTATTCCCTTATACCCACTTCAATAGCCGCAATAGCAACCTCAATGCTATCATCTTTATCGCCAAACCTTTCAACATATAAACCAGGCACGTTTAATCCACCTTTTACAGGGTATACAGCAACTTCACCAACAGGAAGGCACTTTGCAATTGACTTTATATCAACAGCTTCAGGCTTAGTTACAGCTACAGTTACCTTAATTAATACATCTTTCTCTAGATTAAGGTTTAGTATTTCAGATAACCCGCACAAACAGCTTTTTTGTATAGCATCTTTAACTGCTTTTTGCGCTGCTTTATTGACATCCTGACCATGAAAATCCATACCAATGCCGAATTCAATTATGTACCTTTTCATTTAATCACCACCATAAAAGTTTAACAGCATATAAAATTATTATTGAAGTTTATAAACAATACAAAATAAAAGATAGATACTTTTTTTAAAAAGTCTCACAAATTTGATACGAATATTTGAGATTGTTGATAATAAAATGAGATTTTCTCATTTATTTTAAAACTCTTATTGATTTTGGTTTAATTCCTAATTCTTTAACCCTTCTATAGCAACTTGCCCTGCTATATCCTAACTCTATTGCAGCTTTTTCAACGTTTCCGCTACTTTTCATAAGCGCTTCTATTATAATTTCTCTTTCAAAATTCTTTTTATCACTTGTAGCATTTATATATAATTGATCATTTTTAAATACCATATTATTAAAATCTTCTTCAGTTAAAACCCTATTATTGCTCACATAAAATGCTCGCTCAATGCAATTTTGGAGCTCCCGAACATTTCCAGGCCAATAATATTTCTCCAATTCTAAAATAAATTTTTCATTCATTTCCTTTTTCATTTCAGGGTGCTTTTCGTTTAATCTATTTAAAAATTTTTTGCCGCAGTAGCTAATATCTTTAATTCTATTTCTTAATGGAG
>JAVBPD010000009.1:0-9693 GCA_031549885.1 Clostridiaceae bacterium | reverse complement strand
AAAACATTGATATAACTACTGTGACCTAACTTTCTATTTTTTAAAAATAGCCTCATTTTAGGTTTGTTTGCTGTGATCTTTTTTTGATAAGAAAAAAATTTCTTTTTTTTAATTTTTTTCTTGACTATTATTAGCTGGTCTTTAAATGTAATTAAGTATTTTGAAGATGGTGAAAGGGTTGAAACGCCAAAGTATGGGTTAGATCATTATAAAAACATTGAAGCAACTCCAGAGGATTTATCAAAATACTGTGAAAATGCAAAGGGCGTTTATGTATTTAAAAATGCAAATATAGAGTTTTGGGATAAGATATTAATTTTAAAGAAAACCTATGGCTTTAAATTAATGTGGGAAATAGGCTCAGATGCTACTACAATTGAAAATTATGAAATTGTAAAGAACATTGCAAGTGAAGTAGATGTATTTTCTTTAAATTTAAGCGAAGCAAGAAATATGATGAATTTAAAAGATATAGATGAAATATTAAACATATTATTGAGATTTAAAACACCGTTTATATTGCTTAGAGCAGGTAGCAAGGGCACTTATGCCATATACAATGGGAAATATTGTTTAATTCCTAGCATTAAAGATATTAAGGTAGTTGATGTTACAGGAGGGGGCAACAGCTCATCTGGTGGTGCTTTTATAGGGTATTGTGAAACAGGCAATGGATTTTTAGCAGCAAAAATGGGAAATATATCTGCAAGCTTTTCCATAGCTCAGTATGGAGTGCCTGAATTTATAGATGAAAAAATGAGAAATAAAGCATATGAACTTTTAGGGGGGACTTATTTTGAAAAGCGATGAAATCCGTAAAAAGCATTCTATAAAGAGCATTCATGAGAACTATGAATACTACAAAAACATTCCTCAAAAAGGATTTTTGATAAATGGAAGGCCTGCAATGACTCAAATAGATCCAAGTGAAGTTGGAGATTTTGTGCTTGTAGTTGTGAGGGATCCTTTGTGCGCTTATAGCTCTGATCCAGCAAAAGTAATTGCAGACATGATGGAGAATTCTAAAATAATTGGCCAATCGGGGATGTTTACATCATATACAGGGCACTATAAAGGGGTAAAGATTACTGTGGTCAGTGGCGGTAGTGGATCTCCTGAAGCAGAACTTCTTTTATATGATTTTTTAGAATACACAGATGCAAATACATTTTTAAGAGTTGGAGGGTCTGGTGGATTAGGAGATAATGTTCATCCTGGAGATGTGGTTATTTCAAGTGGAATAATGAGAGAGGAAGCTATGACAAAAGCTTATATTGGAGAAGGATACCCTGCAGTTTGCAGTTATGAACTGGTAACAGCTTTAGTCCAAGCAGCTGAAGAAATAGGACATCCATATCATGTAGGAGTAACTGTTTCAATAGATAGCGATTTTGTCGGATGTGGAAGGCCATTTGTAGGTGGCTATTTACAGCCATGGAATGTGGAAAAACCAGGAATATATAATAGGGCAGGCATATTAAATGGAGACAGAGAATCTGCTGCTATTGTTACACTGTCAAATATTTTTGGCAGAAGAGGTGGCTCTGTATGCTCTGCTTCTGATAATATAATAACTGGTGAGAAGTTTATTGCAGGAAGTGGCCACAATATAGCTATTGACATAGCTTTAAATGGATGTGTAATATTAAACAATATGGATAAAAAGAAGCTAGGAAAGCGCTATTGGTATCCAACAATTTAATGGGAGGTAAATATGAAAAAGGTTATATTAGATTGCGATCCAGGTATGGATGATTCCATGGCCATAGTAATGGCTTGTAAATCAAAAGAATTAGATGTAAAGGCCATAACCACTGTGTCTGGGAATTATCCTGTTGAAATAACAAGCATTAATGCAAGAAAAGTGCTAGAGATAATTGATAGAATTGATATACCGGTTGGCAAAGGAATGGGAAAACCTATAGTTAGGCAGTTGCCAAAGGACCCCTTTACTCATGGAAAGGATGGTCAAGGAGATAATAATTTACCTGATCCTAAAATGCCACTAAGTTCAAAACATGCAGTGGATTTAATAATAGATATTGTTAAAGAAAATCCAGGGGAAATTTATATAATTGCAACAGGGCCTTTATCTAACATAGCTATGGCTATGATTAAGGCTCCAGAAATTAAAAGTATGATTGCAGGAATTTATGCCATATCAGGGGCTTTTGGTCTTAATAAATATGCTTTTTTAAATGCTACTGGAGATACTCCTCTAAGCGAATGGAATGTATATGTAGATCCTGAAGCTTCTGAAATAGTATATAATTCTGGGGTTAATTTAGTCGCTTTAGGCCTTGATGTAGCAACCCATTTTGATGTTAATTTTTCTTCAAATGATATTGAAGAGTTAGAGAAAAGTTCAAAGAAAGAAGCAAAGTTTTTATTAAATGCTATAAAATTTGTAAATAGTAGAGGATTTGATGCGTATTGCGCAGTTATTGATTGCATGGCTGTAGCATATTCAATAGATAATGAAATTGTTGAGACAATAAAGGGAAGAGTAGGCATAGAGACAAAAGGAGATTTAACCCTTGGGATGACTGTGCTTGACAGTAGACATCATCATGTGTGGGAAAATCTACCTATTATACAGATTGGAAGTAAAGCAGATTATGCTAAATTTTTAAAACTTCTTATGGATATTGTTTTATTATGATTTGGAGGTAATATTAGTGTATAAATACAAGAATGAAAGCATTTACATTGCAGGGCCAGAATGTTTTTATGAAAATGGATATGATCTATGGAGTGCCATGGGAAAGAGCGCTGAACATTATGGATTTAATGTGGTAATGCCTACAAAAAATGCTCTTAAATTAGATAATGAAGATTTGCGAAAAAATGCAGATGAGATATTTCAAAATTGTGCAAAAGCTATGAATGAGGCTACTGCCATCATTGCAGATTTAGAATTTTTTAGAGGATTTGAACCTGATGGAG
The DNA here is from genome assembly GCA_031549885.1 of Clostridiaceae bacterium. Taxonomy (GTDB): domain Bacteria; phylum Bacillota; class Clostridia; order Clostridiales; family Clostridiaceae; genus WQUF01. The sequence goes on along the minus strand of JAVBPD010000009.1, from coordinate 6,747 downwards.
GAACATTGTTTGAAATTGGCATGGCTCATGCAAGAGGCATTAGATGTTATGGATTTACAAGGGATAAAAGGGATATGGTGTTTAAATATAAAAATGCAGTTTTAAAAGATTGCATAGTCTATGATGAAGAAGGTAGAATTCTTCCATATAAAGATCTTCCATTTTGCCCATCTTTAATTGGTTCATGTAAGATTATTGAAGGGAATTTTAATGAAGCTTTAAAGTTATTGATGATTGATGTAGATGAAACAAGAAAAGGCAAAGAAAAGCTTAAAGAAAATGAGAAAATTCATAAAGAAAATTCAAGTAAGCCAGTTGCTTATTTAGCCAGCCCTATTCGTTTTGACCTTAAGGCTAAAGAAAAATATGATAAAATGAAACAAATATGTGAAAGCTATGGAATTAAAGCCATTACCCCTTTAGATGATAATGAGGAAACTGAAAATATTAAGTCGGAAGATCCATATGCTATAGCTTATAATACTTTTAAAAGATGTGAGCATCATATTAGAAATTGTGATATTTTAATAGCTGATTTAAGCGATTTTCATGGATTTGAACCAAATAGCGATACAGCATTTGAGTGTGGAATGGCATGGCAATTAGGGAAAAAATGCTTTGGGTATATGCCAAATACATTAAATATGATAGATAGGATACCAAATTATAAAAATGGTGAAATTTTTCAGGATTTGTGTGGCCATGTGGTAGAAGATTTTAACTATCCTATTAATTTGATGTTTGCATCATCAATGCCTATTTTTGAAGGCGATTTTGAAAAGGTAATGGATGAAATTTCAAAGAGAATAAATTAAATCCCCTTTATTTTAATTGATTATATCTAATTTTATTGATATAATTTCAATAATTTATACAGAAAAAAAAGGGGGAATATTAGATGAAATTAGCTGAAGCTCTCTTACTACGATCTGAATATCAAAAGAAAATTGATAGTTTAAAGCAGAGGATAAATTCAAACCTTAAAGTGCAAGAAGGGGAAAAGCCTTTTGAAGATCCTGAAGAATTGTTAAGTGAAATGTTTAAAATAGAAGATGATTTATGCAATATTGTTAAAAAAATCAATTATAAAAATCTAGAAGTAAAGATGCCAAATGGGGAATCTCTTGCTGACGCCATTGCAAATAGAAATAAGATCGTTAAAATGAGGAATGCTTTAAATAACATTGTAGAAAGAGCAAATGAAAAAGATTATAGACTTACACATGCCGAAGTTAAAATGTGTACCACTCTTAATATAGGAAGCATTCAAAAGAGAATAGATTCCCTTTCAAAACAATATAGAGAACTTGATACAAAGATCCAGGGTATAAATTGGACTGTGGATTTTGATTAATAAGATGGTAGTCTAAAATAAAGGCGTACATGAAAAAATTGGGGTGAACATGGAGCAGTTCTGGTTCGAATCCGTTATAACAAATTAGCTCAATACACTTTAAATATAGTACATTGAATTAATTACATATTATTACCACATGTAGATTTTTTTAGATGAGGGTTGGGACAGGGGAAAATAGAAGAAGCAAAGAATTAAACATCTTTGCTTCTTTTATCAATATTTATCCAATTAACATCTCACATTTTTCCTCTTAAATCCTATCTTCCCTTTATCAATAGCTTTTTGAATATACTCTTCTGCAATGGGAACGCTGCATTTAGTTTTTCCTACCATAATTTTAACTTCACCAATTTCCTTAGCTGCCTTAATAGCTTCATTATGAAGAGGAATATAGGATATTCCAACAGTTGAGATGAAATTGTTCATAGAATATTTAGTTCGATCGGGTTCATTATGTATTGTTTCTTTTACTTGGTTTAGCATTTTATTTATTTTTTCTTTGTCAAAATAGCTATCAGGGCGATTTCCAAGGAGCCAGCTATAGCAGTTGTAGCCAGCAGACATTTTTAATTCCTCTTTGCTTTTTATCCATTTATCCGCCACTTCTTGTGCAAAATCCGTTTCTGCAAGAGTTACAGCTACAATATAATCTGAAATCATATAAAAGTATGCATCATTAATCCAGCTTTCAAAATCATCCTTTGTCATGAGTTTTGGATCTGCAATCATTCCAGCTAAATACATTGCATCATAATTTCCTGTTCTATAAAGCTCCTCTGCAAGGGGCTGATTTTTTTTGATTTTTTTAGAAATAGATTTCATAGCACCTGTGGCAACTCCAAATAAAGGCTCCTTTGCGCCGTGGCTTATATATATTTTTTTATTTCGCTCTGTGCCAAGGGCGGATAGCTCATCTAACACTTGTGATAATTCCATAATATTTTCCTTTCTTAATTTAAATATAATATTATCTATCATTATAACTTAAATTTTATAAAGAAAAGAGACTATTGATCAATTTTTTTAAGCACTAATACAACTCTGCTAGGGATATATATTTTAAATCCAACCTCATCCGCTGAATACACATAATTTTTAGAAATCCTATTAAATCCACCAAACTCTTCATCATCTGAGCTAAATATGATTTCATAATTTCCTCTTTCATAAATTCTAACTAAAAAGTTAGGTTCTGAAATTGAAGGATGGAAATTAAATAAAAATATGAGCTCTCCTTTTTTATAAGCAAGTATTAAATTTTTTTGATCAATATAAATATTTCTTACTTCTTTTGCTTTTAATATAGAATATTTTTTTACAAGCTTTATCATGGCTTTATCGAAGTTATAGAGATATTCATACCTTAAATTGCTATCATTTACTAAATGCCATTGCCTTTTTGCATATTTATAGCTTAATCCATTGCCAGGCCTTGGAAAATCGATCCATTCAGGGTGGCCAAATTCATTGCCCATGAAATTTAAATACCCTTCTCCACCAAGAGTTAATGTTACAAATCTTATTAATTTATGGAGTGCTATGGCTCTATCGATTATAAAATTTTTGCTTTCTTTGTTCATAGCAAAATACATCTCTTTATCTGCAAGCCTAAATATGATGGTTTTATCTCCAACAAGAGCTTGATCATGGGATTCACAATAAGCAATATTCTTTTCCATAGGTCTTCTTGTAGTAAGCTCATACCACATTTTCCAAAGATCCCAGTTTTCATCAGATACTTCTTTTAAAGTTTTTATAAAGAAATCAGGTATACCCATGGAAAGCCTGTATTTAAAACCAATTCCGCCATATGAAACAGGTATGCACATGCCAGGCATTCCGCTCATATCTTCTGCAATAGTTATTGCTTGAGGATTTACTTCTTTTATTAAATCTGTAGCGAGCTGCAGATAGACAATAGCTTCTTGATTTGTTTCTTTCCCAAAATATTTGCTATAATTGTCAAAACTAATTCCTAAACCATTATTGTTATAAATCATTGATGTGACACCATCAAATCTAAATCCATCAAAATGGTATTCATCAAGCCAAAATTTAATATTTGACAATAAAAAATGTACAACTTCAGGTTTACCATAATTAAAGAGTTTAGAATCCCACGCAGGATGTTCACCTCTAGCTCCTGTGTGGAAAAATTGATAATCAGTTCCATCAAATTCATTTATGCCTTCATTGATATTTTTTACAGCATGTGAATGAACTAGATCAAGAAGAACGGTTAAACCCATAGAATGAGCGGTATTGATAAGTTCCTTTAAATCAAGAGGTGTGCCAAATCTAGAAGATACGGCAAAAAAGTTTGAAACATGGTAACCAAATGAACCATAATATGGGTGTTCAGCTATAGCCATAAGCTGAATTGTATTATAGCCGCTTTTTTTAATCCAAGGAAGTATGTTTTCAGTGAACTCTTTAAAAGTGCCAACTGCTTCCTTTTCTTGTGCCATGCCTATGTGGCATTCATAAATAAAAATTTCAGAATTTTTTTTTGTTTTAAAATTGCTATCAGTCCACATAAACTCTTCTTTAGGAAGCCATACAACGCCATCGTATAAAAAAGAATTTTCATCTTGCACTGCTCTTTTTATGTAAAGGGGAATCCTATCTTTTGATTTACCATTTGAATTTACCCTCACCTTTACCCTTGTATTGTGGAGATCAAAGGGAACATCATTTAATATTATTTCCCATGCGCCATTTCCGATTGACACTAAAGGATGAGAACTTCCATTCCAATTATTAAAATCACCCATTAAATATAAGCTATCTGCGGCAGGTGCCCATTCTCTGTACACATAACCATTTTCTAATCTGTGAAATCCGAAAAATAAATGTCCATTAGCAAAATCCTTTATCTTTTCGCCTTTTTTCAATATTATCTTTTTAAAGCTTTGATAATTTTTCATCCTAATGTCTATATATTTTTCATAAGGTTTTAAATAAGGGTCAATTTCAATTATTTTATATTTTTTATTTGGAGTTACCATTATTTTTTCCTCCCATTAACTTGGTCTATAACTATTTATTATTAACTGTAATTTCTTTTTTCCCATATATTCATTTATATCAATTGTAAACACTATATCTATTTTTTTACCTAAACTAAAAACATTTGAAAGTTCATTAAATTTGTCTAAAATATTTTGATCATAAATTAGCGAATCATACATTATATTATTAAATTTTAACAACATTTTAATTACATTTTTATTTTTGCCGATAAGTTCTATTTTTGATATTGATACACATTTTTCAGCAAAAAGGGGTTTGGGATTAGACTTACCATATGGTTCAAGCATCTTTATATTTTCATATAACTCAAAAGATATATCATTAAAAGAAAGCTTTGTATCAATGGATATGGTAGGTATGATATCATCATCTTTTAAAGTGCAATTATTGTTTAAAACCTCTATAAATTCAGCAAGCTTATCCTCATCAATGGATAGCCCTGCAGCCATTGCGTGCCCTCCAAATTTATTCATAAGGTATTTTACTTTTGATAATTCGTCAAACATATTGTATTCCTCAATGCTTCTACCAGAACCTTTTAAACCATCCTGGACCTTTGTAAGTATGATGCATGGAAGATAATACTTTTCTTTTATTCTTCCTGCCACAATACCTGCAATGCTCTCATGAACTTCATTTATATTTAATACAATAACCTTTAAATTTTTATCATAATTTTTCATCATTTCAATTGCAATATCTATTCCAGCACTTGTTATCTTTTGCCTTTCTATATTTAAGCGATGTAAATATTCAGCAAGCTCGAAAGCTTCATTTTCATTTTGTGAAAGAAAAAGCTTTAAGGAATAATCTGCTTTTTCAAGCCTCCCAGATGCGTTTATAGATGGGCCTATTATAAAGCCTAAATGATAAGCATTTATATTTTTATCGCTTAAACCTACCTCTTTAATGAGAGCTTTCATGCCTAAATTAGTGGTATTATTTAGCATTTTTAATCCATGATAAACAATTATTCTATTTTCATCTTGCAAATCCACTACATCGCATACTGTTGCAATAGCAGCAAATTCTATGTACTTTCCCCAATTTTTTTTATTAAAATGAGCAAACAATCCTTCAACAAGTTTTAATGCAACACCTGCTCCACAGAGCTTTTTAAAAGTATAATTATCACCTGATCTTTTAGGATTTAAAATAGCATCAGCATTTGGAAGTATTTCTTTATTTTCAGAAGACAGAGTTATTTCATGATGATCAGTGACTATAACTTTCATACCAATTTCTTTAGCATATTCTATAGCTTCAAAAGCGGAAATGCCATTATCACATGTTACAATAAGTTTTATGCCTTCTTTATATGCCTTTAAAACCATGTTTTTATTTATGCCGTATCCATCTTCTACTCTATGGGGTATAGCATAAGTAACATTTCCTCCTAATTCAAAAAAAGATGAGTAAAGCATATAAGTGCTTACCACTCCATCTGCATCATAATCTCCAAATATACCTATAAGTTCATTATTTGAAATAGCTTCTGAAATGATACTTATAGCTTTTTTCATATCTAAGATTTTAAATGGGTCCCCTAAATTCTTTAAATTAGGATGCAAGAAATCCTTTGCTTCTTTTATGGATTTTACATTTCTATTTATTAAAAGCCTTGTGATAATCGGGTTTATATTTAATTCTTTGCTCATTTCATAAATGGGAGCTTTTATGTTTTTAACCATCCATTTTTCCATATGACACCTACTAATATTAATTACAGCTATTTTATTTTAACATATTGATAATAATCTATAAATAACTTAAAATAAATAAAAACTGTTGTGGGGAAAATTTATATATTAAGAAGCTTTTATAATATTTGGAGGAAAATATGAAAATTAGATGGGAAATGTAACATTAATTCAATTTGGGGACATGTTAACAAATTGATTTATAAAAGTTAGCTATACCTTCAAAAAAGTATAGTTTAAAATATTCCTATTTTTAAAAAAATTTTTTAAGACAGGATTTAGTTTTAATTTTATATTCGACAAGGGTAAAATTTTAAAAGAAGAGACACTGTTCTTTAAACAGATGTTTTTAGATGTGGCAAATAACCCTGACTTGTTTTTCTTTTTTTGAAAGGGTTTTATAAAAGAATGCTCTTATTTAGTTTTCATTTATTTTAAGCTTAGTAAATATTAATTTGAAAATATTATTTTTTAAAAAACTCTGCTACAGTTTTAGAATTTAGTTTATTTAATAGATTTTTATCAATTATATTTTTATTTGCATAAAACTCCATAGCTTCTTCATCATATCTTAGTTTAAACACATATTTAAACTCTCCCTTTGAAACAAGCCCTGCAAACCTGCTAGCTTTTTCTCGTGCAAATCCATTTAAATAT
>JAVBPD010000144.1:0-17879 GCA_031549885.1 Clostridiaceae bacterium | reverse complement strand
CTGCCCATAGTATTTTGGAAATCATTTTTTGTGATAATTTTTTTATTTATCACAGAAAATATAGCTCTATCAATTATAATAGGTTTAAAAACTTCCGCAACATCTAATATGGATCTTTGTTTTCATCAATAAAACCAGTTTTAAAATCATAATACCTTTCTAATTCTTCCTTGGGAACTATATAATAATCAAGTTCAATACCAATATCTATACATTTAATTGGTTTATTACTTTCCAATCTTTTTCCATATACTTCCACAGTGTACAGTCCTATTTTTTGTAATATCTTTTTCAATTGAGATTTTAACTCAAACTTATCAATATCCATATTTTTAAAATTTTTAATTTTGACTAAAGTAGCATTATAATCTTGTAAAATCTTACTTATATTTTCATCACATTCTATAATAACAGCATGCCTATCTTTTTCTTCAATTAATTTAAAATTATCAATTTTTGAGTACTCTAGTTTTAACATTCCATTATACACTTCTTTATCAAAATCCATATTTTCTTTTAATGTCTTATAGTAATTGCTAATTAATTCTTCATATTCATTTTCATCAATCTCTTTATTTAAACTATTCTTTGTAAGTTTAACTGTGTACTGATTATAAATATTTTTATGAGTTTCTAAATCAAAAATATAAACTGGACAAAATTCTCCTTTTTCTCCTGATCTATTTATTCTACCTGCAACCTGTATAATAGATGGCAATGGAGCTAAATCTCTAAAGCCTAAATCAAAGCTTAAATTTACACCTGCCTCCACAGATTGTGTTGATACAAGGATAAATGGAATTTTATTTTTAATTCTCTTTTTAGCATTTTCAATGATTTCCTTTCTATGAATCCCAACTAGATTTGTAGATAAACATAGAACATTGTCTTTTCCATAAATCTCACTTAAAGTTTTATATATTTCAATGCTATCTTTTATCCTGTTAAGTACTACAAGCGCCGATTGATGCTCCTTTTTTGTATTGCATATGAATTCTATTAAATTTTCCTTATTTTGTATTTTGTCAAATACTGGAATAATTCTCGTTCTTTTTAATTTTCTAAAATATTGCTGATTATCTCTCAATAATTCTATTGATGAAATATTGATATTGTCTACAAGATTATTAGCAGAATTTAATATTTCAGGTCTTGTTGCTGTCATGAGGATAAATCTGGTACCATAGTATTTAGACATTCTATCTATGAGAATTCCAATAAGAGGATAATATTTTTCATTAATAGCTTGAATTTCGTCTAATATCACTATGCTTCCACACATCTTATTAAGCTTTAAAAGCCTTGCATTTGAAGATGTAAAAATAGATTCAAAAAGCTGTACAAATGTTGTAACTATTACGCTGTTTTCCCATGCATTTGTAAGTAGCAGCTTATCTTTTAATGGAATATTATCATCCTTTTTAAATTCATGTTCACAGGCACCATAATGAACTAATATTTCTCCAAATATTCCCTCATAATCTTCTATAGTCTGCTCTAAAATATTTATAAAAGGCATAGCAGTAATAATATTTGGTGAATAACCTAATGCACTTTTTATCCTTTCATATAATCTAATAGCAGCGCTAATACTTGTCAATGTTTTACCAGTTCCTGTTGGGGCTGTTAAAGTAAATATCCTTTTATTTTTAATTTCCTCATCTGAAAGAGAATTTATCATAAAAAGAACACTTTCCTTAATTTTATTTCTATCATCATCTAAAGTTGTGATTTTATCTTTATTTTTCTTTTTTAAATACCTTGTTACATCCTCTAATAAGTAGTTTTTATTGTTATTATTTAACTTAATATAAGCACTGTCAATTTTATCTGCACTAATAAGCTTTGAAAATATATATTGTTGAACAAAAAACCACATATCATCATTTTTATGTTCTAAATAATTCTTTCCTACTCTAAAGAATTTGCCCACCTTTTCAATATCTAAAGATGAAATTTTAACATACTCAGTTAATATTTTTTCTTTCTCAAGTGAGTCTTTACATTCAATATACTGTTTTTTTAATTGACTCCATAATTCCCCAGTTTGATTAAACATTGTATTTGATTTAAACAAATTGTTGTGGTGCATAGCAATTGAGCTTGCTGAAATAAATGCAAGTATGTTTTTAAAATCATATTTCATGGAAAATATAGCTGAAGAAATTAAAGAATGATTTTTTTCGTCTCCTCCTATACCAGTTAATAAATACCTTTGAAAAGATCTCATAGCTTTACCTATATCATGTAAAAAACCAGTTTCCTTCATCATCTGGCTTAATTCCTCATTTGATATACCTTGAAAATTTATGTATTCCTTTGAAGGAACCATAGAATCAGCTATATTTTGTAGATGAATTATTAATTCTTGGGTTTCTTTTGTATTTTTATTATAATGCGCATATAACATTCAATCACCTTATAAAAACAATATTTTTTTCTTCAACAGTATAATAAATGCTTCCTTCATTTAAAATTAAATTCATCGGATTTCCATTTCCACTTGCAATTATCTCTATCTTTGAACCTTCTGTAATTCTTCTATAAGCATCAAATTCTATTATGCTCTCCTCTTTCATCAAATTAATTTTTGACAAACCTGCGTAGTCAATGGATTTAATATCTTTTTTAGGAGTAGAAGAATGTATGCTCAAAATCTCGTCTTTTGCAATATTTTCCTTTGCATCTAAAATTTTTCCTGAAGTTATCCATCCTAAACATTGAGCAGATCCTAGAGCTAAACTTATACCATTTGATTTATAATACTCATCATTCGTACATATTTTTTCTGCAATAGCATTAAAGATTTGTTCGTCCTTATGCCATACACATATGCCATAGCAAATATCGTCTTTTCTAATATTTGCAGGTATTATCCACTCTGTATCAGTTTGAGTTCTATTCTGCCCTGCCCCTATTAAATCATCTGTATTTTTAACATTTAATAAATTCATAACTTGAGTTATTTTTTTAATAGTTGATAAAATACTTATTGAAATCATGCAATTATCATTTGAAAAAATATCATAGTAAGCATCTCTTTCCATACCTAAAAGACCTGCTAATATACCTTTTATTGTGGTAACAGGTGGGATATAATATGAAAGTGCAGTAGAATTTGAATAAAATTTCCTAAAATGAGCCATTTTACTATGTAATTTAAACAAGATAACTTTCATAGTTATCACTTCCTATTCTATAGGCTTTATTAAATCTAATTTTTCTCCACTAGGCAAATTGATAAAATTAGTTAAATCATTATCAACCCAAATGCTAATTTCTTTTACATATCCCTTTTCTTTAAGTAAATCAATAGCATTATTAAGCCTTGAAAAATCAAGCCTAACATGATTTATATTTCTTATTGGCACATCTTCATAAACACAATCTAAATACCTTCTTAAATCGCCTAAATATCCATCAAAATTCTCATTATATGTAACTTCTAAATAGCAAAGAGGTCTCTGTCCTATTTTACTTTGTGATAAATTATTCATCATTGATTGAACAAGGCAAGCTCTAAAAATTTCAAAATCCTTTTCCTTTAACCTTGTTTTCTTTGCAGCAAATTTATTTAAACTTCCTCCATGAGCTACCATAGCATAATGAACTTTATACATTTTACCAAACGTAGAATTATCGTCATTCATAATAGTTACAATAGCATTAGACTTAACTAAATCGACAGGATGAAGTGAGTATCCCCAAGTTAACTGAACAGGCCCAGTAAATGCTTTAGTCATACCTTTCATAGCCATAGCACTGCCAAACAGTCTCATATCAATCATATTATCAAGTATCACATCAATTATCTCATCTTGACCTGTTTTATCAGAAAAATTAAATGTTTTTTTAACTTCACTTAACATCACATCCATTGTAACTTTTTTATCATTTAAAGTTCTTACAAATATGTTAAAATTCTTATTAATAAGAAAATCACGTATATCTCTTTTTCGTCGAACATCACTTACTAAAAGAGTTTTAGTATCATAATCAAAACGCGGTTTATTTTCTTGATCTGCATCCCCATTAGGATTACAATTAGTAGCATCAAAAATATATAAAAAATCTTTATTACATGTTATCATTATCTTTCTCCTCAATTTCAATATCATCATTATCATCATTATTTATTTTTTTAGCCTTTTTCATATTTACACAAAATCCATAACCAGACATTATATAAAATACATTTTCTTTCTCAGTTAAAGATTTAAATTCATCAACGCTACCTGCATATTTATAGAATTGATGCAGTAACTGTTGGCATTTTTGCATATATATTTTCTTTCTATACTGATTAAACAATTTTTCCATGATTTCACCATAAAAACTAATTACTTCTTTATGATCCATTCCTGTATATGTCATCTTACTTAAAATTGGTTTATCTTTATGACCTTGAACTCTTTGAGCTTCTCCAACCTCATACATCATAGACCCTAAATAAAAAAGAGCTTTAGCACTATTATTAAATCCATGTTTATTTAAGAATTCCTCTTTTTCAATTATATAATCTGACAAATCATTATTTTCTAATATACTATCGTTATTCTTTTCTTCCACTAAAAAAACCTCCTTATCTAAAATATTTAGCTTTTGCAATACTTGAAATAGAGCCAAATAATATAAAGTCATGTTGCGTATAAAATACTCTTTTCCTATACTTTTATTATTGTCATTATTTTTATCAAGTTTACTAAGCCTTTCTAATCCGTTAAGATTTTTATAATTTCTAATTTGAGATGACCACATCTCATTTAAACCCTTTTCAAGAGCTTCACAAGCCATATCAAAGATATGATTTTTTTCCACTAATCCATCTTTTAAAATAATAGAATACAAATCAAGCACTCTAGCAATGTTTAATTGTTCATTTTTTTTATTTACAAAGACTGGAATCATGCCATAAATGTATCCAAGTTTAAAATTTGGAAGCAATTTCCCAAATCTTTCTCTTACTTGTTCAAATATGCTCTTAATATAAATAAATCTAATATTGGAAATGTCTTCAATAGTCTTAAAAACAGAACATGATTTACCATCTGTAAAATAAAAAACAACATTAAAACTAAACAAGGAAATTTCTTCTATATCTCTTACAGTCGTAACAATATCTTCTGCATTTTCTATTACATTTTTCATGCTAAATGCAGATTGAACATCTTTTTTTAAACTCTGAATTTTATTTGTATCTATTTTATCTATAACTTCTTCAACTAAAAATACTGCTGATTCCCCTGCAATTCTAATGGTGAAATCCTTCATAACCCTATTTTCACCTGAATATATTTTTTCAAAACACTCCCTGCATAAAGAATAATTCTTTTGATGATTTTCTTTTTTAAAAAGATAAGCATAGTTTACTGTTGTAGTTCCAAACACTTTGCTAATACTTGAGCGACTTAACTTTGTTGTTGATTCTGTGTCAATATCATCTTTTAATTTACCACAAATATGACAAACTGCTTTTGTTGTATTCTTTGTACTTGTTTGTAAAGAATTCATAATAGCATTTTGATATTCCTTGTGGCATGAAATAATATTTTCTTCTTTATTTTTAATGATCTTAGGAATTATGAGAATTGGCTTTTGAATACTAGAGCCTTTAACTAAAGCAAGTAAAAACTTTTCAGGCGGTACTTTTTCTTCTCCCATGTAAAAACTTTTTTCATCTCTATTTACTGATAAATTTTCTATAGAAGGCGTAATTTTATTTAGCACAATGCCTTTATCATTAAATAAGCCTTCATCTCTGCATTCTTTTAGCAGATCTTTTAACTCTCCTTCTTTTAAAAATTCATATAAATTTTGAAATATTCCCCTAGGTCTACCTGTCCAAAAATTTATAAAGCTTTTAGAACTCCTAACTGCATAAACTTGAGCACCAGCTGCAGAATTATTTCCAAAATAATTAAATTCATTTTCTGATGAATCAATTTTATGAGGCCTATATTCAAATGTTATTGCTTTTTTATCTAAGTCTAATTGCAAGAATATGTTTATAAATTCAATGCCTTTTTCTTTATCTTTCTTGCTTATAGAAACAGTTTCAATTAGATCATCTAATAGTATTGTGGAATTTAAAGAATAACTTGCAATAATTTTAGGTATTTCCATTAATTCACCTCCTGATCAAAAATTATTTAATATCAACATTTATTGGATATATGCAGCCAAAGCCAGCAGCATTTTTGCTACCAAGCCCTGCAGTGAATGCGAGTTTTATAAGTTCTTTTGATCCTTTTATCTCAAAGACCCCAGAATACCCTTTTATTATGATTCCCTTAAACGTATTAACTTTTTCTTTAGTTATTCCTTTTGGAAAAATATAAAAGCTATCATCTTCTGGTTTCTTCCCATACAGCGCTTCGTATTTATGTATTAAATTATTTCTTACTAATTTTGAAAATTCTCTTTCCTTAGGGTTATAGTAAATTGTTCGTTTTTTTCCATCCATCATGGTAGCTGTAGAATAACAACATATTGGTGATAGAGTTTTTATAATATGAAAATCGCAAATTTCAAAAATATTAGATTTTATACTTATTAAATTAAGTTTATTGGAACCTATAAAAAGTTCACCTTTGTTATGTAAAATAGTTTGAAAAATAGAATTAAAAAATTCATTTTCAATAGTTGAAATAGCTATAGATATTTCATTACCAAAAATAAACTTCCTTTGTGATTTATCAACAAATTTAGCTTTTTCTAAAATTTTAGAAAAACTAAACATCTTGTAAGAACGATTATTGCATTTATATCCAATATCATGTAAAAACCTTGCAAAAACAGGGTCTTCAATGATATTGTATAAAAAACCTTGAATTTGTTCTTCGTATTGGAATGAAAAGGTTATGTCACCTCCATCACAGGAAGAAAATGATAAAATAATCAGCATAATTATTACTCCAAATTAAAACTTTAATAATATTATAAATATATATAAGGTATAAATCAATACTAATATACTATACATAACAATAAAAAACAAAAAAACTAATAACATGAAAAACTCAATCCTTTTAGGTAATCTCTTCTTATAATAACCTATTTTAATATAGGTATTCTCTCTATACTCTATACTATACAAAACAAGTTTTAATTCTTTGTAAGTATTCTCTAAGTCCATAATAATAACCATATATGAATATTTTATATAATTAATAGTTTATACATTTTTTTATAAAAGGCAAGAATTTATAAAAAGTTTTATAATTGATTATACAAAACCACACATTTTATAGTATTCCTAAAATGCGTGGTTTTATTTTATAGTTTAATTAATTTTAGTTGAATAAAAACCTTAGATAATTTACCTATTATCTTACATAAAGATATAAGTCATTATAAATTTATATACAGAATCATCGGCACCCTGAATAATTGGTTCAATAATTTCTCTCCACTCTGGCTTTATTTCAGGATGTTCATTTAAAAATTCTTCAAAAGTTTTGCGTTCCATATCAAACCCTCCTTAATAATCGGTATTTACATGTACCCATTCAAGTACAGCTTGCAGATTGGAAACATTTACACTCTTGATATCCATTATTCCTCTATTAAATGAAAAATAAAATCTGCCAAGAGGTGCGCAAACATCTATAATGCTCTTAACTTCATCTATACATTCTTCCTTAGTTTTATTAAGAGTATGTGTTGGGTCATAGAAACCTGTTATTAAGTGTTTTTTTCCAGCAGTAGCTTTTAGTTTTTTATAATCTCCATCTTCAAACATTATCGACGTACTTTCTGGCAGAGTTTCTAAATATGAAGAGTATCTTGTCCAATCTTGTTCTGCAAATATGCCAGCTCTGATGCCCATATCATCAAGATCAACAATGAGTTTATACAAGCTTGGCCAATAAAGCCTGTGAAAATCTTCTGTGCGCAAATATGGTGCAAGGTGTAAAGGTATACCAACGCTAGCATCCTTATTCATAACAGTAGGAATACCACATCTCATCATTATAGGCAAAATAGCATTTACAGCCTTTTCCACTTTATCTGGTATACGGCGTATATCCATAGAAATCCCCTTAAAACCCCTTAACTGATCAGAGAGAAAATCAAAAGGCGCTTCCACTAAAGGTCCAAGAAATCCTGGACAATAGCCATATTGCATGGATAACCTCATTGCAATATCCATTTCTTTTGCTAATGATTGATTATATGCACTATATGCTTTAGCAAAATTTAAAGCTTTATTTTCTGGATCCGTATCGAGAGCTGTGCAAACTCTTGGAAGCAAAGTTTTTATTATAAAACCATCTGGATCTTCTATAAATTCATCATATTCAGAGGCTTTAAGATTTTCAATCTCTGGATGCTGAACAGCTCCATTTGAGCCAACAATCCAGTTTTTTGCTCCTAACATTTGATAAACTGCAGGGAAACGCATGTCTAATGCAGGTATAGTATCGCTATAAAAATCCTCACAAACCTTAGCATAAGCTTTTTCAGCCAAATTGCGGTCATAATGCGCTTCAATTAAAGGTATATTCGCATGGCTACACGCAGCTTCAAGGGTAAACATTGCAGAAACTAAAACTCTTTTAGGGATCCTACCAGAAAACAAATCGCTTCTCATTTGCATGCGCTCTTCAAAATTGCTCATATCTTTACCCACTCTCCTTATTTCTCTTTTTAATTTTGTTTTAAATTTATAAAAAACAATATTATAATCATAATAACATAATATAAGGTGAATATTAATATATTTTATGTTAAAATCTATTAATGAGTAAAATAGAAAGGTATAAATAATTATGGCAAATACTTTTAAGTTAAATGAAAAATTTAAAATTAAAACAGGAATTTTAGCATCATCCTCAATGCAAATGGCCACCATTGGCCTTGGATCAGCAATTCCACTTATGATGAAAGCTTATTCAGACGCAAATCAAACAATTGTACAAAGTGTAGTTACACTGCCCACTTTAGTAAGTGTCCCTGTTTCTCTCATAATAGGAGCTAATGCAGATAGAATTGGAAAAAAAAGGGCTATATTAATTGGTTCCATAATAGCCTTAGTTGCAGCACTTATACCAGTATTTGTTAATGTTTCTTTAACACAGCTTCTTATTGCTAGCGCATTTATTGGAGTAGGTTTAGGGTTTATAATACCTACATCAACAGGGCTTATTACTGATTTTTTTGAAGGACCCGAGCAGATGGATTTAATGGGAAAACAATCCGCTTTTATAAATATGGGAGGTATGCTCTTATCTATTTTAGGAGGTATATTTGCTTTATCTAACTGGCATAATACTTATTTAATTTTTATTTATATAATCCCCATTTTCATCCTAGTTTTGTTTTTTATACCTCACGATAAAAAGCAGAAACCTCACATTGATCATGGTCTTAATAAAAAAGCAAAGCTTAGCAAAGAAGTGTTTATTATGTGCGCTATAATTATAGTTTTTGGAGTGTCCTTTGGGGTCGTAAATACAAATAATGCAATTTTAGTTATGGAAAAAGGATTAGGCACTGCAGCTACTGCAGGCTTTGCAGCTTCTATGATGACTGGAATTGGTATAATTTGTGGGCTTTTATATGGTAAAATTGCTGGAGTTTTAAAAAATATCACATTGCCAGTTGCCATTTTATCTTCCGCATTAGGTATTTTTATTATAGGCTCTGCAAATTCTCCTGCAATACTTTATATAGGAAGCATATTGGCTGGTGCAGGTTTATCATTAACCATGCCTACAAGCTTATTTAGAGTATCGCAATCTGTAGATCAAGAATCTGCAACCTTGTCTATGTCTATATTTTTAGCTTGCTCAAGTACATCGCTTTTTATATCTCCACTTATTTTTAACCCTGTTTCTGTTTATTTTAACAATAACTCTGCACAATTTCGATTCTTAATGGCTTCTGTTTGCTTAATTACATTGACAGCTTTGGCATTTTTTCATGTAAATAACACTAAAACTAAAAGCATCAAAAGCCCCGTAGAATCATAAAAGAGAAGATGGAACAACAACTTAAAAATAAGTTTTTTAAAAACGGCTGTTGCAACATTTAATTGTTTGCAACAGCCAACTATTATTTAATATTTCCATCATCATCAATATTTACATTAAAAGAAATGCTCTGCAAATACTCTAATAAATTTTTCTTTTCTGCACCCTCAAGTAAATGTATTTGATTTTTTGAAATAACGCCTGGTAAAAACCTTGCTGAAATTTTCCCATTATCAAATGTTAATTGATAAATTCCAGTTTCTGCGCTATGGCCGCTTACGTAATCAGGAAAAAGGAAATTTCCAAGGGAATATGCTATTGGTACACCGTTATAAATCTCAAACCCCTGTAACCAGTGCGGATGACTTCCTACAATTGCATCAACAAGCTTTTCATCAATTAACCTTTTAGCATATTCCTTTTGATAGTAAACTGGCTGGCTTTCTTTTTCCTCTCCCCAATGAAAATAAACAATTACATAATCAACATCTTTATTTTTAGCTCTTTCACTCTTAACCTTAGATACCACAGATTCTAAATCATATCCATTAGTAACCCCTGGTTTGTTATCATAAGCTTGCCATGTAGCCTGAGGATAAAAATGACAAAACGATATAAACCCTACTTTATTGCCGTTTATATTTGCAACCTTCATTGAATAAGCTTCTTCTGCATTAATTCCTGCCCCAATGTACTCCAAATTATTAGCTTTTAATGAAGAAATAGTATCTACAAGGCCATCTTCATAATAATCCAGAACATGGTTATTAGCTAGGTTCACCATATCCACTCCAGCATTAGTTAAAGCTGGCAAAACCTCAGGGTCGCTTTTTATCCAAAATAGCTGATAGGGAACTTTGTTTTCTCTTTTAGTAACAGCTGTTTCTAAATTCATAAATGTGTAATCTGATGATTTTAACTCTTCCCTAACTAAATCAAAAGGATAATCTTCTCCAAAATTTTTTACAACATCCCGCAAGCCCCAGTCAAACATAACATCTCCAGTAAATGATATGGTAAAACTATCTTTATTTAAAATTTCTTTAGCTTCATTAGCTATATTTTCTTGTTTAAATATAAATAATATCAATAAAATACTGATGAACAATGTTAATTTTTTCATAAATTAATCCTCCCTCAAACAGTTAAATATAGATACTATTATATACTAAATTTTTATTCTTTAAAATAATTAAGTTTTACTACCTTATACTATTTGGTATATTTTTTATTAAGAGATAGAATTTTTCCTTTATTAAATGAAAAAAAAGTCTCTTTGTGCATTTTAAAAGTAGATGGTGCAAATAAAATAAAAATAGGAAACAGTTCAAGCCTACCAAGCAACATATCAAAGCTCATAATTATTTTGCTTATTTGAGAAAATTCCGAATAATTTCCTATTGGCCCTACTAATTCTAACCCTGGGCCAATATTGTTAAATGTAGCAATTACTGCTGTAAAGGTACTAATTAAATCGTATCCATCTATAGAAATAATAAGAGTTGAAATAAATATTACTATTATATATAAAACAAAAAAATACACCACTGCGCCAACTTTAGTATCGCTAATTGCTTTGCTATTTATTTTAACAGGATTAATTAAGTTTGGATGAACTTGTCTACCAATTTCACGCCTTGCAGATTTAAAAAGTATTACTGTTCTTATTGCTTTAATTCCACCAGCTGTAGAGCCCGCACAACCTCCAAGCATCATTAAAAGCACTAATATTGACTTTGAAAATGTAGGCCAATTGTTAAAATCTGTTGATGCAAAACCTGTGGTAGAAATAATTGTAGATACTTGAAATGCCGCATGTTCTATAGATTTTCCTACTGTCTGATACATACTATTAATATTTATTGATATAACAGCTATACTTGTTAACACCAACAATATATAAAATATAAACTCTGAATCCTTTAATATAGCTTTAAATTGGCGCATAATAATTTTAAAAAACACCATAAAATTTAAACTAAATAATAACATGGAAATAGTGCAAATAATATTTATTGCACTGCTATTATAATAAGCAATGCTTAAATTCTTAGGAGAAAATCCTCCCGTCCCTGCTGCAGACCAGCTATGAAGTATTGAATCATACAATGGCATCCCAGCTATTAAAAGCGCAACAGTAGTACATATTGTTAAAAATAAATATATAAGATATAAAATTTTAGCAGTTTGGCTCATCTTTGGCACAAGTTTTGAAGCCACAGGTCCTGGTGATTCTGCTCTAAGCAAGCACATTGAACGCATGTCCACTTCTGTAGTTGGAAGTATTGCAAGCAAAAGAACCAACACTCCCATTCCGCCAAGCCAATTTGTTAAACTTCTCCACATAAGAATATTTCGCGGAAGGCTCTCAACTTCTTTGAGTATGCTGGCACCTGTTGTGGTAAACCCAGAAACTGTTTCAAAAAAACAATCCACATATGTTTTAAACATGCCTGAAAAATAAAATGGAAAAGCGCCAAAAATAGAAATAAGCACCCAAATAGCTCCTGCTATAAATAATCCATCTCTAGAATAAAGTACATGAGATGTAGGTTTTACAAACAAAATCACAGGTAAACTTATAAAGACAATAATAATAATTGCAAATAATATTGGAAAGATATCTTCTCCCTTATAGATAGAATAAGCTAGAGGAATTAACATAAATCCTGCTTCAATTAGCAAACAAAGAGCACAAAGCCTAAATATCATTCTGTAATTCATTTATATTGAGTTAAATGTAATCTAAAAATTTAAATTAGATTACAATACTCCACACCCCACCTTCATTATTTCAAATTATCTAATATATCATCAAATTCATTAAATGAAACTTTTTTACTAAATATTAATACTTGATCACCTGCTTCAATTATGTTATTTCCACCTGGAATTATTACCTCTTTACCATGAATAATTGCAGCAATTAAAACATCCTTTTTAAAGTTAAGGTTTACAATTTTTTTGCCTATTATGCTATCTTTTTTAGTTGCTATGAATTCTGCAGCCTCTGCTTTACCATTTGCAATATTATAAAACTTCTGCATAGCAACGCTTTTTGTGCTATCGAGGACTTGGACATATCGAACCATCTGCTCAGCAGTAATACTTCTTGGACATACAATGCTTTCAAAACCAAGCTCTTTTACCATGTCTATATAATTTTGTCTGTTAATTTTAGGAATTACTTTTTTAACTCCTTGTTTTTTAGCATAATAACATGAAAGCATGTTTTCTTCATCATTATCTGTTAAGGCAATAAAAGCATCCATTTTCTTCAAATCTTCAGATAAAAGAAGCTCCTCTTCGGTTCCGTCGCCATAAATAATGAGACAGTCATCAAGTGATTCAGATAAAGCTTCACATCTCTCTTTTTTTATCTCAATTATTTTAACATTTATTCCCATTTTCCTAGCTATTTTTGAAAGGTAAAATGCCATTCGACTTCCACCAATTATCATAATGTTTCTAGCTTTTTGAGTTGTATTTCCAATTACCTTGAAAAAATTATATATGCTTACAATTGTACCAGACATGTACAAAGTATCTCCCTGCTCTATTATGGAATTTCCAGTTGGAATAATCAATTCATTTTTTCTTTCAATAGCACATATTAAAATATTTTTAGGTAAATTCATGGTTTTTAATGCTTTTCCAACTATTAAATCTGATTTTAATACAGTATATTCTACTATTTCAACCCTACCGTTTCCAAATGTATCAACTTTATTTGCTGCAGGAAGTGCTAAAATTCTTGAAATTTCAATGGCTGCTTCATATTCAGGATTTATAATATGTTTTATGCCAAGGCCAGTTTTTAACAATTCAAGCTCATTAGAGTATTCTGGATTTCTTACCCTTGCAACTGTATTCTTAACATTAAGCTTACTTGCAATAATTGAAATAACAATATTAAGCTCATCATTTCCTGTTACAGCAATTATCAGATCTGCGTTTTGTATATCAGCTTGATGTAAAGTATTAACATTAGCACCGCTGCCATTTATACAAAATACATCCAGTCTTTCAGATAAATTGTCTAAAACCTTTTCGTTTGTATCAATGACGCTTATATTATGATTATGTTTTAAAAGTGATGAAGCCAGTGCAAATCCCACTTTTCCACCGCCTACAATGATGATATTCATTTGTAAAATCCTTTCTATATTTAAACAAACTTTTTTTATTATTATATAAAATCATACTATCATTTAAAACTAAATAAGTCAAAAATAAAGTGTATAAGCTTTAACTTATACACTTTAAACCTAAACACTTAAAGCTATAATATATTATCTTTTAAAATAATTGAATATATTAATTATTATTTGAATTACACCCTTATTTTTATTGGATGTTGTATCACAATCTTTATTATTGTTATTTGATGTTGTATTACAAGGTTTATTAGTTTTATCGGTCTTATTTGTTTTATTAGTCTTATTTGTTTTATCGGTCTTATTTGTTTCATTACTAGTTGTATTTTCTGTTGTGTTCTTCGTAGTATTTTCTGTTGTGTCATTTGTTGTACTTGATGTTGTGTTCTTTGTGGTATTTTCTGTTGTATCATTTGTTGTGCTCGATGTTGTATTCTTTGTGGTATTTTCTGTTGTGTCATTTGTTGTGCTCGATGTTGTATTCTTTGTAGTATTTTCTGTTGTATCATTTGTTGTACTTGATGTTGTATTAATAGTTGTGTTGTTTGTTGTACTTGATGTTGTATTAATAGTTGTGTTGCCATTTGTATTATTTGTTGTGTTTACTGTTGTGTTGCAATCACAAGGCTTATTAGTTTTATTTGATTTGTTTGATTTATTAGTCTTATTTTTATTTGTGGTGTTACAATCACATGGTTTATTTGTCTTGTTAGACTTATTAGTTTTATTTGACTTATTAGTCTTATTTTTATTTGTAGTATTACAATCACATGGTGTATTTGTTGAGTTGTCTGTTTTATCTGTCTTGTCTGTTGAATTATCTGTTTTATCTGTTGAGTTATCTGTTTTGTCTGTTGAGTTATCTGTTTTGTCTGTTGAGTTATCTGTTTTGTCTGTTGAGTTGTCTGTTTTATCTGTTGAGTTATCTGTTTTATCTGTTGAGTTATCTGTTTTATCTGTTGAGTTGTCTGTTTTGTCTGTTGTGTTATCATCTTTTCCTTTTTCTAAAGCAAAATCTTTAACTGTTATTCCTGATTTAGGTATTGTAATTTGAGCTGTTTCTGATTTATATCCTTCTGCACTTGCTTTTATTTCATGATTTCCAGGTGCTAAATCTGTTATGCAATAATTGCCAAAACTATCAACTTTTCCTATAATTCCTTCTGAAACTACTTTTGCATCTAATATTGGATCTCCTGTTTCTTTGTCTGTTACTTTTCCAATTACAGCTCCATTTGTTCCAGGTGTTAAAACAATTACTACATCTTTATTTGGATTTGAAACATCTATGCTAGCCTGAGCTAAGCCTGTATTATACCCTTCTTTCGAAGCAATTACATTATAAGTTCCAAATTCTAATTCATTATATGTAACTTGTCCATTATTATCAGTGGTTTTTTCTACTCCATTTATTACTACTTTTGATCCAGGTAAAACTTTTGCACTATCTTTTACTGTTACAGTTATAGAACCTTTAGTAGGAGTGGGAACTTTATTAGTAACTGTTAATTCTGTTGCTGCATTTCCATTTTGAACTTGGAAAGCTATAGGGTCTTTTGAAAGTTCATATCCATTTGGTGCTACTTTTTCTACTAAGGTGTACTTTCCAGCTTGTAAATCATTTACTGTAACAACACCTTCATTGTTTGTTTGAACAGTTTGAACTACTTGGCCATTTTCACCCTTAACATCAAATACAGCTCCTGACAGTTTTTTACTTGTATCATTAGAATCTACTTTATTGATTTTCAAATTATAACAAGCTTTTGGTTGAACATATGAATTATCACTTAATTTTGAAAGAGTAAAAGTTCCATCTGATGTTATAATTTTACCGCCATCATCAATTACTGTTAATGATCCGCTTTTCATGCGATTATTTGATTCAACTGTAAATTGTACTTTATAACTTCCAGGTGTAAGTCCATCAAGTTTCCAATTAAATGAATTATCACTTTCTATTGTTGGTGTTTCATTAGGATAAGGAACTTGCACTACATTACCTTGAGCATTTAAAACTTTTGCACTGCCATCTACATAGTGAAAATTAGAATTAATCATTTCCTTTACAGAAGCATCTTCTTGAATTGTTGTAGCTATAACGCTCTTTATTGCATTAGTATAATCATTAATACTTGTGCTATCGCTTTGAAAATCTGCATAAAATCCATTATCGCTAACTAATGGAGAAATTGCATTATTAAAATATGTATTAAAAGTATTAAATTGACTTTCCCCTAAATTATTTAAAAGATAGTTCATGTCTTTCCAGATTGCACAAGAAAATTTAAAATTTTCATTTTTGATTTTATTAATTGCAATTACTGTATCATCAATACATTTAGTGTTTGGCTTGTAATTTACGGTTTTACCATTTATATCATATGTAGGAAATCCATCTGTAACTAGCATAAACAAAACATCTTTATTTTTTTCAACTTTTCCGCCTGCGCTTTTATACATCTCTAAAGCTTTGTCAAGACCCATTGCAGTTGCAGTACCACCTTGTGATGTTAATTTATCTATGGCATTTTTTATTACATTTTTATCATTTGTAAGCGATGTTGCTTGTGCAGTTTTAACAACTTGATCATAAGGTACCAGCATAGCTTTGTCTAAACTTGGGTTAAGTGTATCTATAGTTTGTTTAAGAGCATTTTTTACAGTACCTAATGTACCCTGCATAGAAATAGATTCATCAAATACTAATACTAAATCAAACTTTTTAGTTCTGTTAGGCTTTATAACATTGTCTACCACATTGTACTGTATTGAGCACTTATCAGTTATTTCTGGGTTTTTAATCAATTCATGTTCTCCAGCAGCTTGTACATTAGCAATTTGAGATAATGACATCATAGATGCTAAAGCAAGAGATAAAAACCCTATTTTTTTCTTGTTTTTGAACATATTGTTAATCATTCCTTTTCTTTATGTATTAAATTTAGTTTTTAATATTAAATTGTATATTTTAGTATATTATTTTTAATAAATTATAAAATAAATCAATTTATTTCATAATATTGCTATATATTACCATATAGTAATTTTATTAATATTTTTTAATCATGAAATACCTGATTTTATTTCTTGAAATTCTATTTTTTGTACAAATTTTAAGAATTTATATAAAAGTGTTCCTATTTTTTTAAAAAAATTTCTCGAAAAATTACTTCCATTTTCAACATTTTTTCTTGCATGATTTTTCATATTTTTTATTTTTTTTAATTTCGCAAAACACCTCTAGGCCATCTGGCGACTTTGTCGAATCAGGTGGCTAAGCTCGGAGGATATCCTATATCTTCTCCATATTAAATTGCACTTTTTCAAACTCTTTTTAATTCATCATGATTTTTAACAGAAATTAATTCTACAATGCTTTTATTTATTATTTCTTTTTCAAGGTAATATTTCATGTCCTCATAGTTAACTGATACTTTGCAGTAATTATCGCAGTTCTTAGTTTCAAACTTTTCTTCAAAATTTATTATGGCGTATTTCTTTATTTCTCCCACATATCTTAAACATTCAGGCAATACATATTTATTGACTGTTATGGTGATTTTAGTTTTAAAGGGCACTAATTCCTTTGCAACTTCTATCCTTCTTAATAATTCAGGCAGCTTTATATTATCCTTTGAAGTTAAATACTTTGTTCTATGAAGCTCATTTATATGCTCTATGCCAAAGTTTTCAAGTATCATAAGCTGCAGGTTAGGGTTTACTCTTGCTAAATATTTTGCAGCTT
>JAVBPD010000146.1:0-13311 GCA_031549885.1 Clostridiaceae bacterium | reverse complement strand
TAGGGTGTCAAAGGAAACTCAAATAAATATCTTAGAGAGGTTTGGAATAAAAGGAATAAATACTATATTTAAATTAAAGCTATTGACTAGCGAAAACAATATATCCATAGAAAAATTAGAAAAAAAGATAAAAATGGTAGACGAATTAACCCCAATGAAAACAAAAATAACTATAGAAGTTCACAGAGATATTGCAAACCCACTTCTTGAGCATTTGTTATCTTTTAAAAAGAATGAAGCAAGTAAAATAGCAGCAAATAGAATGAAGGGCAAATATAACAATGTGTTTAAAGTTAAGGTTAATGAAGAAGAGATGGGGTTTTATATAGAGAAAAATATAATTGACGAAAAACTTCTTAAAAAATTACAATCCATGACAATAGGAGAAATCATAAAGTAATTCTTTAAAATATTTTCTAATTAAAAATAAACCAAAAATATGAATGATCGTTTTAAGTTTAAACCTTTTGAAAAAAATTAATTAAGAAAGGTTTTCTTATCGTGTAAATAATTACAAAATGGTTTTAATTAATTTAAAAGTAATTTGTAATTATTTTTTTAAAACAGATTTTTGTCTAAAAATTTATATTTTAAATGAGTAACATTTTAACTACAATTTTTTAAAGCTTAGAGTTAATTTTTAATTTTAAAGCACATATTCAGCAATTTTATTGTTAAAACTAATATTATATTATTTTTAACAATTGAAGGGTTGGGATTTAGTGGAAAAATTAAACAAAGAGCATTCTGTAAAGGACAATTTAAAGATAAAATTCATAATTTATTCTATTATATGGTTTTTAACTATTGCCGCATTAATATCTTCATATTTTGTATTATCCGCTAACATAAAAAAAGTTCAAGAAAAAAATGATTTAAACACAAGCTATATTGAGGAAAATAAAGCAGAAGAAGCGAAGGCTCAAGCAATTTACATACCTAAAGTAGAAGAAAAGAAAATTAATTATTCACTGAGCAATAAAGTTTCAAACATCGCTGTATTTGGACTTGATGAAAGGGCAGAGGTATACGATGGAGACTGGGCCAGAGCAGATACCATGATGATAGTAACCATTGATGAAAAAAACAGCAAAATAAAGTTATCATCTATACTAAGAGATTGCTATGTGGATGTTTTAGAATATGGAAACATTGTTAAAGATAAAATAAATCATTCATTTGCATATGGTGCATCTGAAGAGTATGATAAATCCGAAAACCCTTATAGAGCTTATCATGCAGGCGCATTAAGGTCTGTAAAAGCGTTAAATGACAACTTCGATTTAAATATAAAGGATTACGTAATTATAAATTTTACCTCATTTAAAAACATAATAGATAAAATAGGGGGAATAGAAGTTAATTTAACAGATGAAGAGGCAAAGGAAGTAAATGGAGCCATGGGAGAATTTGAAGTATATGGGAAGTTTTCAAAGCTATCCGAAGGGGGTGGGGTTAAGCTATTAGATGGAAACCAAGCCCTTGCTTATGCTAGAAATAGAAACATTGGCGGAGATCCAGATAGAGCGCTAAGGCAGAGAATAGTCATTCAAGCTATGTATAAAAAGATGAAATTTATAAACCCAATTCAATTAACATCGGTTATTAAGGAGCTTATGGCAATGATAAAGACAAATTTAACCACAGTGCAAATAGTATCTTTTGCTACAAAAGTGTTATTTAATGACATGTTATTTGTAAATACGAGATTTCCGGTGGATAATAATTGGTATGGTGATATTATAAATGGCATTAGCTACGATATAATTGATGATGAAGAATTAAATATTAAGCAAATAAAGGATTTTATATACAATGATATTTTACCAGAAGAAATACAAAATGGAGAAACTACTACAGCACCTCAATAGTTTAATATGTTATAATATTTGTTAAATAATAGGTAAAGGGCTGATTAGATGAAAAGCATTGAAAAGGTAATTGAAAAGAAAACTGACTTTGTTTGTCCGATTTTTAAAGTGGAAACATTAAAGGTAGAGCTTGAAAATGGCAAAAATGCTACAAGAAACGTAGTTAGGCATAATGGAGCAATTTGCGTAATACCATTTAAAGATGAACAAACTCTGCTTATGGTGGAGCAATTTAGAGTTGCATTAAATGGATTTGTAGTTGAATTTCCTGCTGGAAAGCTTGAAGGTGAAGAGGATCCTGTAAGTTGCTGCATTAGAGAATTAGAAGAAGAAACATCATATACTTCATCTGATATTACTTACTTAGGTAAAATCGCAACTACAGTTGGATTTTGTGATGAAATTATATATATATATAAGGCTTTAAACTTAAAAAAAGGTAGAAATGATTTAGAAGATGAAGATGAATTCCTTTCGCTTCATGAAGTATCAATTGATGAATTTAAAAAAATGGTAAAATCAGAAAAAATAATTGATGCAAAAACCATAGCTGCTTTTGGAATGCTAAATTTATAGAAATAAGTTTAAATTAATTGATTATTTTAAAAAACAGCAGGTTTGAAACTTGCTGTTTTTTAAAATAAAAAATTATCATAAATATTTGACATTTTGATAAAAAAATTGTAATATATAAAATATATTATTTGTAAATATTTATTAAGATTTAAATTTATAAAAAAATTCTTGTTGAGGAATGAAGATATTATGAGAAACTTTTTTTCTTTAGCAATACATAGATTAGACATGGATGAAACAGAAGTATTTATTTTTCACAATGATGGTAATTTTGTCGATAAAAAAATAGAAAGAAAAACTCCTGACTATAAGGAGGAAAAGGTAAAGATTTATGGTAAAAATAAACTAATAGATATATTTTCTTATAATACTGGTTTTTACAGCAATTCAGAGGTAAGTATAATACGATTTTTAGATGGTAAATGGGGGATTCTCCATAGAAATGGAAAAATTTATGAAAACAATATGTTGGTGGAACCTATTGTAGAAAAGGATACTCATGAAATCATTGGATTTTCAAATGGCAAGCTTGCTCCCTTTTACACAAAGGAAGGGGATATGGCTTTTGTCAATAAGTTTTGTGAGATAATAACTATTGGAAAAATAGATAGAAACTTAGAAAAAATACATTTATGGGACAAGAATCAGAAAATCTTAAGTGAGTGGAATTTTAGCGAAGTGTTTGTGCCTGAAGAGTTTTTTTTCCTTGGCGGTAATTTTTGCAATATAACTGAAAAGTATGATTTTAACAAGCTATTTAAACAATTTGAAAGTGAAGATTATGGTTATTATATTTTTCCAAGTGAAATATACGGCCCTAAGATATTAAAAGAAAACAAAATGAAAATTAATTCCGGCGAAAATATTGTAAACTATGGAAAGCTCTACTTGCTCGGATATGTTTACTATACTAAATTTGAATGCAATAATTATTGCTTTTTAAAACAGTATATGAAAGAGCTGTTCCAAAAAGAATATGATAATTTTAAGAGAAAATTAGATAAAATACTTGGCAGCCCATTAATAAGTGAAGAAAGATACAATGTTTGGAAACAATGTGATGAATTTTTAGTTCTGGATTTTTTTTGTGACTATGGTGAAGGAGATTTTGGTTATCAAATTAGAATGTATATTCAAAAAGATCCACAGTTGTCAAATTAATCAAAAATACAAAGGGTGATGAATTTGAAAAATTTTTATACTATAGAAATTAAAAGAAAAGATAAAAATGTAAAAGATACTTTTGTCTTCCACTTAGATGGAAATTTTGTACATCAAGAAATTAAAGAAAGCGATTTTCAAGATGAATCCACAATCTCAACCGAGTACATAAACATGAAAAAAGCATATGATCCTAAGATAAAAAAGTTTAGCCATTTATTTACTTATGCTACTGGAATTTATGAAGAAGTAGGAGTTAGCATAGTTAGAAATAAAGATGGCATATGGGGTTTATTACATAAAGATGGAACTATATTTAACAATGAAAACATAGTAGAGCCTATAATTGATAATAAAAATTATGAAATCATAGGTTTTACAGACTCAAGTCTTGCTCCTTTTTACAATAAAGATGGAGATGTGGCTTTTATAAATAAAAATAGCGAAACTGTTGCAATTTTAAATATAGATAGGTTTAAGGAAAAAGCTAGGCTCCTTGATAAAAACTTAAATATATTAAAGGAGTGGGAGTTTGAGCAAATTTACGTACCAGATGAATGCTTTTTCTTTGGAGGCAATCTGTCCAGATTGTTTGAGGAGGAGGATTTTACTGAGCTTTTAAATGAGTTTTTAGAGGAAGAGTCCAGTGAATATGTTTTTCCTAGTGAAATTTTTGGTCCAAGCATTGGTGATGAATTTGACATAGACTATGACAATACTGTAGATAGCGATATTCATTATGGAAATATATATATAATTGGATATGCTTATTACAGTAAAATGGAATGGGACAAGTATTTTTTCCTACATAATTATATGGAAGAGCTTTTTAAACAAGGTTATAAATTTTTCAAGAAAAAGTTGAATAAATTGCTGGGCGAAGCTTATATTAATGGAAGCGAATGCTCAGTGTGGAAAATAAATAAGAGCTATATAATTTTAGATATCTTTAATGATAAAAGCGATGATGATTTTGGATATCAGATTAGATTATATAGTTATGATGAAATGGATTAAACTTTATACAAAAAGAGGCAGAATTTGCCTCTTTTTTAGTTTTTAAAAATATGATTATAAGCGGTGTGAAAATGTTTACAGTTTTACACTGCTTATTTTTTACTTTAAATTAAATTTACATTTTTGACAAACTACATCGTATACACTTATGGAAAATTGTCTTATAATAATGTATACTATAAATTAAATGTATAATATATATATTTATGTAAAAATATAGTTAACAGGAGTTGGAAATATGAAGAATAACAAAAGACATGTTGGTTTATACATAACAGCCGTGATTTTAACATTAATTGTCGGATTGGTGGCATTTTTCTCGTATTATGTAATGGCATCTATTGATAAGATTTCAAATAAAAATGTTGATAGTACTGATGGAACTACAATACCTAAGATAGATAGCAGTAAATTAAGCATTCCAAAAGAGAGAGAAGATGAAGAAAAGTTCAGCGACAAAATAATTAACATTGCTATATTTGGAATCGACGAAAGAGCCCCAGAGTATGATGGGGATTGGGCTAGGGCTGATAGCATAATTGTTTTAACTGTAGATGAGAAAAACAATAAGATAAAGCTCTCTTCTGTTTTAAGGGATACATATGTAAATGTTGTGGAGTATGGAAACGCTAAAAAAGATAAGATAAACCATTCATTTGCTTTTGGGGCTGGAGAGGAATATACAAATTCTAGAAATGCTCTCCTTGCATATCACGCTGGGGCTGTTAGAGCTATGGAAACTTTAAATGGCAATTTTAAACTTGATATTAAGGATTATGCAATTATAAACTTTAACTCCTTTAAAAATGTTATCGATAAATTAGGTGGGGTGGATATTAATTTAACTGATGATGAGATTAATATAATTAACACAGTTTATAATACGGCGGATCCTGTTTCTCAAGGTGCAGGTGTTAAAACTTTAAATGGAAATCAAGCTCTTGCTTATACAAGGGATAGGAAAAATGGTACGGATACTGATAGGTCTAAAAGGCAGAGGATTATTGTAGAAGCGGTTTTTAATAAAATAAAAGCAATAAATCCTATAGAATTGCCAGGGGTAGTAAGTCAATTGTTAACTGCTGTTAAGACAAGCCTTGATACTAAGGAAATATTGTCTATTGCTTCTCAAGTTTTGATGAATAAAATGCCTATGGAAAATACACGCTTCCCTGTGGATGGCAATTGGAATTCCCAGATGATAGATGGGGTTAGTTATGATGTCATTGTTAATGAAGGTTTAAATTTAAATCAGATTAGGGATTTTATTTACAATGATGTAATGCCAGGTGAAAGTGCAGTAACCACTACAGCACCTCAGCAGTAATATAGAAGGTAGGCGTGAAACGTAAGGTAAAACTCACTTTCATTTTATTAATTTGGATGAGCATTGTTTTTTTGTTCTCAAATCAAAATTTTATGAAATCAGGGAGTTTAAGCGGTAAGTTTACAAATGTAGTAGCTAAATTAATTTATAAAGATGGTGGAACTAAAAAAGAAATAAAGGAATTAGACCATGTTGTGAGAAAATGCGCTCATTTTAGCATTTATTTAATAGGGGGTATGTTGATTTTTAACTTTTTAGGTCTATTTTGCATTGGTTTAAAAAGAAAAATAATATTTTCTCAAGGGTTAGGGGTTTTATATGCCATAACTGATGAGGTCCATCAATTATTTGTTATGGGAAGAGGCGCTAAACCTGCAGATGTTTTTATAGATTCTTGTGGGGTGTTTATTGGGCTGTTTGTTGTGGTTTTGTATAAATGTTATAGAAATAGATCAAAACTTAATATTGGATTATTTTATATTTAATAATAAAATTAAATAAAATACTTTCATAATTTATTTAATTTAAATAAATATTGACAAATTATTTCAAAAAAATGTATAATAAGATAAATGATCGATAAATTGTTAAAGGGGTGTGATAAAAATTCAGAAATAAAGCTTTTATCATAGTAATCTAAATATTTAAAATAATTTATTTAAAAACCATAGATAAATTATTGTATTTGAAAGAGGAAAGTAAATGTATAAATATTTGAAGAGGATGTGTGGTATAGCTGCTTTAATATTTACGCTTATGTTAACAAAGTTTTATTTCATTTTTAATAGGAAAGAGGTGGTTTATAATGAGTCAATCTTCTGAACTATTAGATATGGAAGTCATAAAGTCTCAGGAGATAAGATCATATTTTTCAAAAAGAGCATTTGACATCGCTTTTGGAATGGCAGGAATAATTTTATTAATACCTATTTTATTTTTTATAATTTTTTTAAATATTAAAAATAAAGAAAAAAACAAAATATTTTTTACACAGAGAAGAATTGGGAAAAACGGAAAACCTATAAAAATATATAAATTTAATTCAATGATGAAAGACGCAGAAAAAGTTTTAGAAAAATTGATGGAAGAAGATGAAGCAATTAGAGAAGAATACACTAAAAATAAAAAATTAGAAAATGATCCCAGGGTAACAAAAACTGGACAACTTATCAGAAAATTAAGCTTAGATGAATTTCCACAATTTATAAATGTTATAAAAGGGGAAATGAGCGTCGTTGGTCCTAGACCTTATCTTTGGTCCGAAAAGGAAGATATGGGGGAATGCTTTGATGAAATAATTAAAGTAAAACCAGGAGTTACAGGGCTTTGGCAGGTAAGTGGGAGAAATGATGTGAGCTTTGAAAATAGGCTTAAAATGGATTTGGAATACTGTGAGAAGATAAGCTTAAAAGAAGATATGAAAATTATTGTACATACCATCGAACCTTTAATTGGGGGAAATGGAAAATAAATGATGCTAGAAATATTTTAAAATGGAGAGTGCATAAAATGCAAGAGATAAATGTTATTGGACTTGGTTATATTGGCCTTCCGACAAGTTTAATATTTGCTTCAAATGGATTCAAAGTTATTGGTACAGATATTAATGAAAAAGTTGTAATTGGTTTACAAAATAATGAACTTCCATTTTGTGAAGAGGGAATGTTAGAAATATTTAACAAAGCCAAAGAAAATGATATAAAATTTACGACACAATATATAAAATCAAATAAATACATTGTAACTGTACCAACACCATATGAAAGTAGAAGTAAAAGAATAGATCCTAATTTTGTAATATTAGCAGTAAAAAGAATATTAAGTATTTGTGAAAATAATACAATAATTGTAATTGAGTCTACAATATCACCAGGTACAATTAATAAATATGTACAACCATTAATAGAAGAATGTAAAGATACGATGAATAAAGAAATTTTCGTTGCACATGCGCCTGAGAGGATAATACCTGGTAAAACCATTTTTGAACTTATAAATAATCCTAGAACTATTGGTTCTGATGACCAAGCTGTTGCTGAAGAAGTTAAATCTTGGTATAAATCGTTTTGTAAAGCAGAAATAGTAACAACAGATATAAAAACTGCGGAATTGAGCAAGGTGGTTGAAAACACATATAGAGATATTAATATTGCTTTTGCTAATGAACTTGTGAAGATATGTAACAGAGAAAATATTAATGTTTATGAATTAATAAAAACTGCAAATACTCATCCGCGTGTTAATATTTTAAAGCCTGGTCCTGGTGTGGGAGGGCATTGTATTTCAGTTGACCCATGGTTTCTAGTTGGTGATTATCCAGACTTAGTTAATATAATTTTAGCTGCAAGAAATGTAAATGAAAGTATGCCTGATTATGTTATTGATAGAATTAGAGATGTGATGGAAGAAAATAAAATTGAAAGTTTATCGAGAGTGGGATTATATGGTATCACATATAAGGAAAATGTTGATGATATTAGAGAAAGTCCAACTTTGCAAATATTGAATAGATTTGAAAAATATTTATCCAATGGTATAAAAGTATATGATCCAATGTTAGAAAATGCAGTTGTGAAAAACCAGTTATTGTCATTCAATGAATTTTTATACAATATTGATTTAGTTGTAATATTAGTTGCGCATAATCACTTAATTGAGAATATTGAAAAATTAGAAGATAAAATTATATTAGATACTAAAAACATAATGGCTTTTGATAAAGTTTATAAATTATAAGAATGCTAAGAGACATGAATAATATTACAACCAAGTATATTTATTTATTAATATTTATTACACCATATATTGATATTTTAAATGGAATACAAGTAATTATTTTTAAAAGTAATTCAAATGTCACCTTTGGTAATGTTATTAGAATTTTTTTGCTATTTTTTATGATTCTTTTATATTTTAATAAACGAAGTAAAAATTTATTATTAAAAATGTTTGGATTGCTTTTTTTAATCATACAGCAAATTATCTTTATGTTTTTTTATGACATAAATTTAAAAAATATTTTTTTAGAAATAAACTTTTTGATGAAAATAATGTATACAATAATTTTATTATTAATTATAATAGAGAACTTTCATTTATTAGATGTTGATAGATTATTAGAATTAGTTATTTTTTCTACTAGCTGTATAAGTATCGTTATAATATTAAGTAGAATTCTTAATATTGGTGCTTATACTTATCAGAGTGTTGGATATAAAGGTTTATTTCTTGAACAAAATGCTGTTACTGCTATTTTAGTATCTTCTATCCCATTTATAATAGATAAAATATATAAAGTTGAAAAAAATTATAAGTATTTATATTGCTTTTTTCAGGTTTTTATAGCTTGTTTTTTATTAGGAACAAAAACTGCAGTTTCTGGTGCTATTTTAGTAACAGGTATGTATTTATTTTTTTTCAGAGTCGAAAAGAAATTTGAATTTAAAAAGATAATTTTCTTATCTATTTCTATATCTATAATGTTATTTATTTATAAATTTATTTGGGGCTATTTTAAAAATACAATAGTATTAAGGTGGAATTATTTTTTTTCAAATTTAGACTTTATAAGTTTTATATTAAGTAGTAGAAATAAAACATTAGTTGAATCTTATAAATTTTTTTCGAATAATATATTACTTTTTTTTAGTGGCAATGGTTATATAAATGGTTTTAATAATATAAATTCTTTTTTAACAGGGCATGCAGTGATTGAAATGGATATATTTGATATTATTTATTTCTATGGAGTTATTGCTGGTTTAATAATCTTAGTTTTGTTGCTTAAGCCAATATATACTTATTTTTTAAATTTAAAAAATAAGTGTAAAATTAATAAAACATATATGATATCTTATTTAAGTATTTTATTTATATCATTTTTTGGTGGACATGTTCTTTTAACTCCTATGGCGGGTACATTTTTTGCGGTAATATATGGAATAAATTATGGGATTTCCAAGAAAAAATAAAGATGCTAATAATAAAGATCTATAAATTAAGGAGGTTTTCATGCTGATGACAGATCCTAAAAAGATATTAATAATTGGTCCTGGAATTGGACAGAAGGGGGGCATATCCTCTGTTGTTGAAAGTATTTATAACTCAAATATAAATTTAAAATATAAATTTATAATATTAAATACTTATGGAAAAAAAAGAATTTTTACCTTTTTAAAATCAATTTTTAAGTTTATAAAAATAATGCATAAAGAAAATCCAAATTTAATTCATATTAACTTATCTTCTTATGGAAGTTTTTATAGGAAATTGTTTTTTTTCATTTTTTTATCTAAAAAACAAAAATTAATAATACACTTACATAGTGGAAAATTTTTTGATTTTTATGATTCACAAATTAGTTTTATGAAAAGGCTCATTAAATATTCTTTTAATAAAGCTGATAAGGTTATTGTTGTTGCTGATTTTTTAATAGATGAGTTATATGCTCATATTGGTATTAAAAAAGATAAGATTATTAGAGTATATAATGGAATAGATATTACAAATTTTAGTAATAATAAAAATTATGATGGTTGTTTTAACATACTATACATGGCAAAATTCTGTAAAGAAAGAGGAATATATGATTTTATAGATATTATAGAATTAATGAAAGATATAAAAGGTATTAAATTTATTATTGCTGGTTATGGTGATAATGATAAAATTAAAAATATTTTGAAGAAAAAAAACTTATTTCATATTACAAATTTTTTGGGGTGGATATCAGGCGAAGTAAAAGATAGAGTTTTAAATTCAACACAACTTTTAATTGCGCCTTCTTATTATGAATCATTTGGCATTTATTTAATAGAAGCGTTTAGTCTAGGTATACCTGTAATTGGATATGATAAAGGAAGTATACCTGAATTGGTTTCAAATGGGGAAAATGGGTATGTTGTCGAAGCTGGTAACAAGAAAGCAATAGTCGATAATATACTAAAGTTAAAGGCAGATAAGTATATGAGAGATAGAATTTATAGTAATAACATCAAAAAAAGTAAAAAATTCTCTTCGGATAATTTTATTAAATGTTTAGATGAAGTATATTGTGATATGTTTTAAATATTTTTAAAAAGTATAGAATAATGTAATGCATTATCGAAACAATATAAAAAATTTAATATTAATTTGATTTTTGGCATAAATAGTGAATTGTTTTAAGAGTTTAATTAATACCATTTATTCTTATTTCGAAGTGTTTTCTAAAATTAGTTTTAAGAAAGGTAAAATATAATGATTAATGCCATATTTTTCTACAACATAGAAAGAAAATTATATTTATTAAAAATACCTCTAATTCCTAAAATTATAAAACTATTAATATTTTTAATATATAATTCATCAATTCCATTTGAATGTTCAATAGCTAAAGGAACAAAATTTGGATATGGAGGAATTGGAGTTGTAATACATAAAAAAGCTATAATCGGAAAAAATTGCACAATATCACAGCAAGTTACTATTGGGGGAAGAAGCAAACAAAAAGAACTTCCTATAATTGGTGATAATGTTTATATAGGAGCAGGTGCTAAAATATTAGGTAATATAAAAATTGGTAATAATTCAATAATTGGTGCAAATGCAGTAGTTCTTAAAGATGTACCAAGTAATACTATTGTAGCTGGAGTTCCAGCAAAAATAATTAATAATTTAGTAATTTAATCATAAGGAATTATAGAATATCATGAGCAATATTAAATGGATTTATTCAAGAGTGAAGTCAATGACAGTTAAAGAAATATTTTATAGAATAAACCAAAAATTGAAAATAAAGGTTTATAAAGTTAAGTTTAGAAACGAAATTACTATTAATGATATTTTTACTAATAGAATTGATGACAAGAAAATTAATATTTTAAATAAAAATATACAAATATTATGGGATTTTTCAAAAATGAATCCTAGTTATTTTAATAAAGTTAAAATATTTAATTTAGAAGTGGATCTGGAAAAAGAATTTAGTTGGCATGGATTTAATAAAATTGAATGGAATAAAGAAAAATTCTCATTTGACATCGAATATAAAAATAATGATTCAATAGGGGAAATAAGGCAGATATGGGAATTAAATAGACATATATTTTTACCACCATTATTTTTAAAATCAATTAGGGATAATGAACTTAAAAGTTATGAAAATTTAAAAAAATTATTTTACGATTGGATTGAAAAAAATTCTTTTTTAAAAGGTGTTAATTGGTCGTCATCAATGGAAATATCTATAAGAGCTTATCAATGGCTTTTAATTTATTCTATTATTAAGGACAATGATGATAATAAATTCAAAAATGATTTATTAAAGAGCATTATAAATTCTATTGAATATGTTACAAAAAATTTTTCGAGATATTCATCCGCTAATAATCATTTAATAGTGGAATCGGCAATTTCTTCATTAATTGGATATATAATAAATCCAGTATTTGACAATAATTGGTTTAAAACAGGATATGAAATTTTAAATAGAGAGTTGGTTAAACAATTTTATGAAGATGGAGTTAATAAAGAACATGCAACACATTACCATGCTTTTGTAGTAGATATATGGTTACAATATAATTGCTTCTTGAAGTCTATAAATGAAAATGCGTTACATGAAAATTTACTAATGAAGAGTATTGAATTTTTAGGATATTTAAAATATGATAAAAGTTTCTTAGAATTTGGTGATAGTGATGATGCTAAGATTATAAATTTGTCGGGGTCAAATTATAATTATTATGAATATATATTGCAATTTGGGTCAATTTATTTTAGCAAGAATCTGACTATTGAAAACAATATAAGTGAATTTATATTTTGGAAAATTTTAAAATTTGATGATTTACAAAAATATATTTATGACAAAATAAATTTTTTTGAATTAAGTGGTTATTTTATATATAGAAATAATAATAATTTATTATTATTTGATATTGCTAATTTAGGTTTTGATAAAATAGCAGCACATGGGCATGCAGATTGTTTATCAATTTGTTATGTTAAAGATAATTTGCCAATTTTTATCGATCCTGGAACATACGTTTATAATATAAAAAGAGATTTTAGGGATTATTTTAGAAGTACTGAAGTTCATAATACTTTAAACTATAATGGTAAATCACAATCTAAAATTGAAGGTTCATTTTTGTGGTCTAAAAAAGCGAATATAATTGAAAAAAATTATATTAATAATGATAACTTTATTATAATAACTGGTTCTCATGATGGGTATTATCCATTCATACATAAACGTACTTTAATAATTCATAATAATTTCGATTTAATTATTATTAAAGATGAATTTAATAAAGAGAATTCTGAAATAAATTTTACTCTCCATAAAGATGTAAAAATTGATAAGATCGATAACAG
>JAVBPD010000037.1:0-74982 GCA_031549885.1 Clostridiaceae bacterium | reverse complement strand
ATAATTTACACTATTTTATATTAAATTATTATACTTTATCCAAAAATTCAAACATTCCTTTTTTATATTTTTTTGACGCATAATCCCAAGTGCTATTATCTAATACAAAAAAATCTTTATGATCTTCTTTTAATTTAAACCTAAATTCTCTAACTTTAAAATTGTTTTTTATTAATTCATTTACTTTTTTAACTATAGAATAGCTATCATCAAAAGAAGAATTTGCTTCATATTTATCGTATTTCTCACCTAGATCATCGTCACATATTACTCCAGAAAACTTTCTTAAAATTTCTTCTTTTTTCTCTTCCTTAAAAATGCTTATTCCAAAAATAACTATAAATGCTGCTTTTATTCTATCATTAATCGAACGTTCTTTGAATTTATCGAGTATTTCATTTAAGTCAAATTCTTCAATGATATCAAAATATTGTTCATTAAACTCTTTTAATTTTTCTTCAGTTCCATTAAACAAAACATCAAAATCTTTCTCACTTGGTTTAAACATCCTAACCTCCTAATTTAATTAGTATAGATTTAGTATTGCCAAAAACTTCAACTTACACTCATTAAATTTATAATTAAAAACTCAAGCTGCGATAATTTATCAATAGATTCACTTTTAAATTTTTTTTCTGAATTTAAGCATATTTCAATAGCTTTTTGAAGTTGAAATTTGCTAAACCTGTTGCTCTGAATTAGCATATTTTTACAAACATATATATTTAAGTTTAGTTCTTTAGAAATATATTCTAAATTTTTATTTTCATAAACTGCAAATTTCATAATATATAAAAGTCTCAATTGGCGCTCTATAAAGAAAATTATACCTTCTGGTTTTTCTCCTTTATAAATTAAATCATTTACTACCTCAAGCGCATCGCTAAATTTTTTATTTGATATATAGTCAACTAAGTCGAAAATATCATCATCGCTACTTTTAGTACATATTGCTTTTATATGCTCTTTTGAAATTACATTATCATCAACAAAACTTAAAAGTTTATCTATTTCATTTTTTATAAACATTGAATCAGAATTTTTATATGTTTCAAATAAAAGCTCTAATATAGATTTGCTAATGGTCCTTCCTCCACTATTTATCATAGCTTCAATATAATTTAAAACAGCAGCTTTCTTTTCTTTAGAATCATATTTTGCTTCAATTACCTTGCATATTTTATCAAATTTATTTATTTTGCTGCTTGGCTTATCTCTTTTAGAATATAGAAGAGTATATATAATAAGTATAGTTTGATCAGACATTTGAGGTATGTATTTTACAAAAGACGAAGCTATTTTCTTATTTTTAACATCTTCATTGCTTTCTAAAAATGATGCTCTATATATTAAAACTATTCTATATGGTGAAAGAAGAGGCAATGTTTCACATGCATTAATTATATCGTCAACAGATTCTATTTTTCTTCCATCAAATTCCACAAAATTAAGATCTTTAAAGTTGTTTTTTAAAACAGAATTTTTTAAATCTTCAATAGATGATTTTATTAAGCCTTCATCCTGTCCGACAAATATATAACAATTGCTAAATTTCTTATCCTTTATATCCTTTTGTATTTGACTTAGTTTGAGCACACTAACCACCACTTACCTAACATATATTTGTATTTGGTAATTATATCACAATTGCTTTCTTTTTTTAAAGAAGGTATCGAAAGTTTTT
Source organism: Clostridiaceae bacterium (assembly GCA_031549885.1). Classification (GTDB taxonomy): domain Bacteria; phylum Bacillota; class Clostridia; order Clostridiales; family Clostridiaceae; genus WQUF01. The sequence continues at coordinate 73,298 of JAVBPD010000037.1, read as the reverse complement.
TTCCTTTATAAATCACCAATATATTATTTTCTTTTGAATATAGTGACACTCCACCCCTTGTTACTACATTTTTAAAATTGCTTATTGTAATTGGACTATCAAGATTACTTTTTAATTTAGCTATGCTATTTCCATTTATTTCATCATAATTTGCAAATAGATATTTATAATTGAGATGGTTAATAAAAACAGCTGAAAAATTCTCATTCTCATATATAGTAGCTTCAGGGAATATTTTAAAAGTTATAGATATGTACATTGTTAACATTACTATTATGATTTGTTTTCTGTATTTCTTTGTATATTTTAAAGAAGCAATAAAAATGAAAATGCATATGTATAAAAAACAAGCTTCTGCGTTAAAATTTAAAATAGGCATATCGATATTTAACAAAAACATTTTAGCACCTTCTAAAGAATAAAATAACCAATTTATTATTTTTGCAAAAATTATTACAATAAAGTTAAAATCAAGCGCTACAAACATTCCAAGTGAAAGATAAATTATTATGGTATAAAATGGTATAAGCAGAATATTTCCTATTAAAAAAATAGTATTTACTCCTCCAAATGTAAGCCAAAGCATTGGAAGTATAAAAACTTGTGCAGAAATAGTAAGAGCTAAATCTTCATTAAATTTAAACAAAAATGATGGTAAAACTTTTGAAGCTTTCCTTTGATACATCAGTATTCCTAAAGTTGCTCCAAATGACAATAAAAATCCTATATTAAATAAATTAAATGGATTTATCAATAAAATCACTAAAGCAGCAAAATAAAGAGCAGATCGGCTGTTATAATTTCTGTGAAATACATTAGACATTTTAGCAATAAATATCATTATAAATGCACGAAGAGATGCACTTTCAACTCCTGTTAGGAGTAAATAAAAAAAAGTTAATAAAATAGCTATTTTCATATTAAAAAGCTTTTTAAATATACCAAATATGAGCACCATGTGAAACCCAGAGACAGAGAGCACATGAAGTATTCCTAATGTTTTTAATTCATTTTTTTCTTCAACGCTAATATGCTTTCCATCACCAAAAACAAGAGCCATTACATAGGAAGCGTTTACCTTACCTAAATGATCTTTAAACCTATCATACAGATATGCTTTGTATTTATTGGTATAATATTTTATTGTATTTTCTTCCTTTATTATTTCATTTACTTTAAAATTTCCAAGCACCCCATTAAAGCCATCTATCTTATAACTATAAGATCCCTTTACAAGCAAATTTTTACCTGTTAAAGATTCCTTTTTAAAATCGCCATTTAAATATACTGTAAGATTTTTGTATTTAGCTATATATCCATATTTTGATTCTTTATCAACATAAAGCCAAATTTTATCATTAAATTTTGTATTTATCAGAGTAAAGTATGAAAATACAGATAGCATAAAAAATAAAATAAAAACAATATTTCTTTTTTTAAAATGTTCATTAATCATGATTATAAATATTAAAATTAAAGATAAAATACAAATATGCCACTGCTTTGTAAATAAACTATAAGAAAAAATTATTCCCAAAATGTACATAGCAATTATTCCGGTTAAAACGTTCAAATGCTCCACCTCCTTCTCATAATATGGCTTTTTATATATTGTCCATTAAATAATAAAAATAAACTATTTATTTAATCTAAAAAACATTCAAATAAAGAAGCATTTTTAAGTGTAAAAGTTTCAATTAAAACATAATTACATAAATTTTCAAATAAATAATTTTTGAAATTAATGTTTAATTTAGTATAATTAATTATTATTTAATTTATCTTTAAGAGGTGGTTATTTTGCAATTTAACACATCAATATTTGACTCTAAGGAATATTATAGAGATGCTTTAAAGATAGGCTTAAGGCAATATTCTAAAGACAAAAAATATTTACCTTCTTTAGATCATATTACAAAGCATACTAACACTTTAAGTGAAGTAAACTTAGGTGAAATGGATGTACCGTTAAAAAAAGTTATAGGTTGTAATTCAAATTCAAGGAGCAATTCATTTTCTACTGGTTATATGCCTCTTTCAAGCATACACACTGAATTTGCAGACAAATGGATACATCTTGCAAAATATCACTTAGATGAAGGAATAAGCGATCCAATTAAGGTATACGAATATTTAGGATATTACTACATTATTGAAGGAAACAAAAGAGTTAGCGTATTAAAATACTTTAAATCATTAGCTGTTAGAGCTGAAGTTATTAGACTTATGCCTAAAAAGACTTCAAGGAATAAAGTTTATGGAATATATCTTGAGTATATAGATTTTTTCAACAAGACAAAAATCAATTCCATTTGGTTTTCAAAAAAAGGAAGGTTTAAAAAACTATACAATATATTTAAAGATGCGAAAATAAATTTTACTTTATATAAAGATGCAGAAGAAATAAGTTTAAGTGATAAATTCAAATATTTAGAAAGTGTTTATTTTAAATTTAGAAAAGTGTATCATGAGGTTGGTGGTGGAGAGCTTTTAATAACAACAGGAGATGCCTTTTTAGAGTATATTTCTCTCTATGGAATACCTGATGAAATTTCTGATAATAACTTAAAAAAAATACTTAGAAAGCTTCTCCTTGATTTAGATTCAATGAGCAAAAAAGAATCAGTTAATATTATTAAAAAACCCGAATTAATGAAAACTCACCCTAAAGTAATTTCGTCCCTTTCAGGCATAATTTCTTCCTTTAAAAAGCTAAAAATATTATTTATTTATGAGGATTTATTAAATAATTCTGAATGGGCCAAACTGCATGAAGCATCAAGGCTTTATATTCAAGAATTATTTAAAGAAAAAATTGAGTCTTCTTATATGGAAAATATACACTCTGGAGATGAAATGTATAATAAGCTCATTGACATATGGGATGATTATGATTATATATTCACTACTTCACCATCTTATATAAATGATACATTAAAAGCTGCCATTGAAAAGGGCAACGGTAAAAAAGTTTTTAATTGTTCTTCAACCCATTTTTTAAAATATGTTAGCACTTATTGGGGTAGAATGTACGAACCTAGATTCTTATGCGGAATTATTGCTGGATGTTTAACTAATTCTAATAAAATTGGCATAATTGAATCATATCCAATACCAGATATAATAAGCTCTCTAAATTCATTTGTTCAAGGAGCTTTGTTTGTAAATCCATATGCAAAAATCATATTAAAATGGTCAAATGAATGGAGCTGTGGCAATAAATCGTTAAATGTATATGATGAATTATTAAATGAAGATATAGATATGATTTACTCAAATTGCCCAAATAAAATTTGCTATACAAGAAACAATAATATTAATTCTCAGAGCCTTTTTTCTATGAATAAAGAAAAAAAATTATGGGAATTTTTATGCACTTGCACTTGGAACTTTGATTTGTTTTATGAAAAAATATTTTATAATCTTATAATAAACCAAGATTCATCTCAAAATTTTTGGTGGGGTATGGATTCAGGAGTTGTAGATATTTTAATTGATAAAAACAAAATCCCATATGAAACTTTAAAGACTGTTAACATATTAAGATCACAGATAAAATCAGGTTCTTTTAATCCTTTCACTGGAATATTAAAAGATATAAATGGAAACATTATTTTAAAAGAAAACGAAGAAGCTACAAATAATCAAATATTGTTTATGGACTTTTTAACTGAAGGAATTGAAGGTACTATGCCTATAATAGATATTTAGGAAGGTGTATTTTGAAAATAATTGTTGATGCAGATGCATGCCCAGTAAAAAATATAATAGAACAAATTGCTAAAGCTTATTCACTAGAAGTAATAATGGTAATGGATACAAGCCATATTGTAAATTCTAATTATTCCAAAATAATAACAGTGGACAAAGGAAGAGACACAGTAGATATTGTAGTCATAAATAACACAAATAAAGGCGATATAGTGGTTACTCAAGATTTTGGAGTAGCCTGTATGGCCCTTGGCAAAGGAGCATTTTCGCTTAATCAAAACGGCATAATATTTACTGATATAAATATGGATAAACTCTTATTTGAAAGACATTTATCTAGGAAAATAAGAAAAATGGGCAAAAAAACCACCCATTTTAAAAAAAGAACAGAAGAAGACGATGAAAATTTTAAAAATAGCCTAGAAAAACTTTGTATCAAAAATTAAACAGCCTTTCCTTTTAAAAGTAAATTGTAATATAAAATAGTGTATAATATAGATGCTATAAAGGAAATTATTATTATAGCAGTTATTATTGTAATTATCACTTTTTTTACATTTACTTTTTTATTTTTTTTGCTTTCTAAATAAATCTTTATGTCAGTATATTCATCTATAGGAAAATTCTGCTTTTCATCATTTTTAAATTCATTCATAATAAAGATCCTCTCTTAATTTACAAAATGCCACCATCTAAAATAAAAACCTTAGCATTTGCATATGATGCAGATGGAGAAGCTAAAAATACTGCAAACTTAGCTATTTCCTCTTTGCTTGCAAATCTTCCAAGTGGAATGCTTTCTTCTAAATTAAATTTTTCATCACTTGATAAATTATCATTCATAGAAGTTTCAACAACTCCTGGAGCGATTGAAACCACTCTAATTCCAGAAGGTCCAAGCTCTTTACCTAAAGCTTTAGTAAAGGTATGCATAGCTCCCTTTGTAAGTGAATAAACCACTTCATTAGAAGCGCCAACTTCTCCCCATATTGATCCTATGTTTATTATAACACCACTTGAATTTTGAACCATATGTTTTGAAATATAATATGATGTAAATAAAAATGAGTTTATATTTGTACAAAGTAAATCTTCAATATTTTCTTCCTTTGTAAATATAAAAGGGTTGCTACTACTAATGCCAACATTATTTATTAAAACATCAATTTTCCCAGCTTCATTAATAGCTGTTTGCACTAATCTTTTGCATCCTAATTTAGATGATAGATCTTCTTTTATTAGTTTGCAATATCCTGAAGACTCTCTAATAATCCTTTCTGTTTCAAGAGCAGCTTTCTCATCTTTATTATAATGTACAATGACATATGCTCCATTTTTCGACATTTCTATAGCACAAGCCCTACCTATTCCTCTTGAAGCTCCTGTGATTAAACAGACCTTTCCTATTGACAAATAATTACCTCCATTATTAATATAAATTTGAAATTACATTAGTAAATATATTATAATAATTTTAAACATATCTTTCAAATATTTATGCATGTGTAAAAGGAAGGAACATTTAATGAATTTTAAAGATCTTACAATAGATGACAAAAAAGTAATTGATAAGTATATAAAACCTTATTATTTTAAAACCTCTGAATACTCCTTTACAAATTTATATATTTGGCGAAAGGCATTCCATGTTCAATATACTATATTAGACGATGGCACACTTATTTTAATGAAAAGAGATGATAAAGGAAATTATTATTTCATGCAACCTATTGGATATAAACCAGAAAATTTAAACAACGTTATAAATATACTAATGGACTATGCCAAAGAAAATGATATGGCTTATCTATTTAGAGATTCTGAGGAAGATTTCATTGAAGAATTAAAAAAAATTGATAATTTAAAATTTATTATAGAAGAAGACAGAGATAACTTTGATTATATTTATGAAAGTCAAAAGTTAATATCCTTATCCGGCAAAAAACTTCATTCCAAAAAAAATCATATAAATTCCTTTATTAGAAATTATGATTATGTCATAAAACCAATAGATAAAAATAATGCCGAAGAAGTTAATGAAATGGCAAAATATTGGTGCAAGCAAAATTTCTGTGTAGATTACCTTTACTTTGAATTAAAAGGGGTTCAAGATATCTTAAGCCATATTGGAGAGCTTGATTTTGAAGGTATGGCCGTTTATGTAAATGACAAAGTTGAAGCTTTTACATTTGGTGAAAGGGTTAATAATGATATGGCTATTATACATATAGAAAAAGCTAATATAGAATTAGATGGACTATATGCCTTTATTAATAATAGCTTTTTAAAAAATTATTATTACGATGTCCCATATATAAACAGAGAGCAAGATTTAGGTCTTACAGGTTTAAGAAAAGCAAAGCTTAGCTACCAACCATATAAACTTGAAAAAAAATTTATAGTTAAATTCTTTGAAGGAGCTTAAAGCTTTAACAAATTAAAAATACTATTTATGTTTTTGCATAAATAGTAATTTTTTATAGCTTTGATATTCTATTAAACGGGAATAATATAAGCTGAGCTTTTCCCTCTATGAATTTACCATCAATATACTTATTTGCCCAATACCTTGAATCAAATGAATTTGCTCTATTATCACCTAAAAAGAAAAAACATCCTTCAGGTACTGCATAATCACCATAACTTTTGCTTTGATTTTCAACATAGTCCTCTTGCAACTTTTCGCCATTAACATAAACGTCCCCATTTTGTTCAATGTGTATATTATCTCCAGGTAAACCTATTAACCTTTTCACTAAGATCATGTTTAGTTCTTCTGATTTAAAAACCACTACATCCCCTCTTTTTAAATTATTTACATTGTAAACTTTAGTTGCAACGCCAAAATCCCCTGCATTTATAGCAGGATACATTGAGGTTGTTGGAACATTAAATGTAAAGGCAACAAAGGTTTTTATTAAAACAGCAGCAATTAAAGCTATTATGACTGGTATTATCCACTCAGAAATAAAATTTTTCAAGCTGTTATTTGTCTTTGAATTATTTTCAATATTCATATGGTTACCTCTTTGTATTTTAATACTTTAATTATAAACTAATTTCATTTAAATTTATCAATAATATTTCTTACTTTATGAAAATTTGTAGTATTTATTAAATCCTCTTTTAAATATGAACTACTTAAAAAATTCACCTTTGGATTTTCTCTCATTGTACTATCCTTTTTACACTCTAAAGCAGAAAAATGCAAACCATTTACTCCTGTATTTTTTACAATCTCATAAGCATTTTCATGGTTTATTCCTGCTGCAGGTAAAATTTCTATTCTATCTTTTGAAAATAAAACAAGTTCCCTTATTAAATTCATTCCTAAAAATGCACTTTTTTCCTGCCCACTTGTTAGAACCCTAGTTATATTGCAATCAATCAAATCTTCAAGTGCTTTAAAGGGATTAACTGTCAAATCAAAGGCCCTGTGAAATACAGCATCTTTATTTTTGCATATTTTAACAAATTCCTTGCATCTTGATTTATCCACATTGCCTTCCTCTGTTAAAAAGCCAAAAGCTATTCCATCAGCTCCATTTTCAATAAATAAATTAGCATCTTCCTTCATAACATCGTATTCGTATTCATTGTAAAAAAATCCTGACGCCCTTGGTCTCACCATCGCAATTACCTTTATATGGATATTTTGCTTTATTGCTTTAAGGGTACCTAAAGAAGGAGTAATACCTCCTAAGAAAATAGCTGAATTTAATTCCACTCTAGTAGCTCCTGCATTTTTAGAAATAACAGCATCTTCATAGGAGCCAATACATATTTCAAAATCCATATTGCTAAAACCTCTTTACATATATTTTAATTTAAAATCTTATTTCTATGTTTAAAGCAGCAATCTATATATTTTTTTCCACTTCCACAAATACAAAGCGGATCTCTATTTACATCTTCATCTAAACTTCCCTTTAGCAAAGATAATCTAGGCTTTTTATTAAGGTCATTAAGTTCTAAATTTGTATATCCATTATTTATCCACAGCCTTGTGGTATTCATCATATCTGAAACTAAATTTACTATTTCATTAAACTTTTTTGAAGATAAATTAATAAAATACCCGTCAAATATATTTACGATTTCTATAATAGTTGCACCCATTACAGTTAAATAATACATTTTACTAATGATTAAATTTATTATGCTATTTTCAAGCTTTAAGTTTTCAAATAAGAAGTCTTTAATTTTCTTTACTTCGCTTTCATCTTCATAGTAATTAAATTTTGAATAATTTAAATATTGTTCATTTGTAGCATGAAACTTTGGCTTATTGATGATTTCCCTATTTTGAAATTCCACATATGTAGATTCATAGCCTTCTAATACAGAGTTAACGATATAGTTTTCCCAAAATAAATATCCACTATCAATTACAATAAACTTTGATAAATTTTTTTCAAGATACTGAGCATTTATTTCATAGCCATTTTGCCTGTTAAAAATTTCTATAAAATCATCCTTATTTATGTACCCATAAATGGCTGTCGCTGCTCTTGCATATTTATTTAAATTATTTAACAATTCTTTTTCATGTTTAAAATCTTCATCATTGATTTTTTCATATAAAGATTTTACTTCCTCTGGAATCACAATATATTGATTGTCTTCATCATAAAATACCTCTAGAAATCCCATTGACTGAATTTTAATAAAAAAAGTATAAGGTACTTTATTGTTTATTAAATGTTTTTTACAAACAGCGCTTTTAAAAACATTCCATTCATTGTCATCTAATGTATATAAAACATCTTTAAAAAATTCAAAATTTTTCATCATTTTACTTACTATATTTTCTATGATTTTTTGCTTTTCCATCTTACTATAACCTTTTATGGATAACAGTTTGCATATCTTTTTTAATTTATAGATTTTCTTTAAAGAAAGAATTTCACTTAAAGTATACACTGGAACGTGTTTTATAACATGATTTCTATTAAAATTCCTTATAACTTCAATTTCAATATTTTCTATTTCTTTTTCATTTTCCATATATAACACCCCTCTCAAAATATTATTATGGATTTACCTCTACATGTATTCTGTTTAACTAATATTTTAAAGCATCATAAATTTTTTTTGTCCATATGCTTACCTTAGCTTTATCATCAAACCAATACTCTTTAATAAGCGGCAATAATTCGTATTTCACGATAGCATTTAAACGGTCACTTGTCAACTCTTCTTCAAAACAAAAATAACTATGTCCAATTTCAAATCCTTCTCCTAAAGAATCATCATTTAAAATATTTATATTTAATGTTTTTATGCATTCTACTAATTTAGTTAAGCTCTCATTATTAATTTTTAAAAGCCTTTCTTTAAAATTTTTATTGTTAAATGCCGGCTTCATTTGAAAAAATGCAAACCTTCTTCTTAAAGCATAATCCATCATGGTAAGACTTCTGTCAGCAGTGTTCATAAGGCCTATTAAATATAAATTTTCAGGAACATAAAATAGTTCACCAGAATAAATAAGCTTTAATTTTTCACCTCTTTTATCGCTTTCAATTAAAACTAAAAGTTCGCCAAATACTTTGCTCAAATTGCCTCTGTTTATTTCATCTATTATAAAAAAATAATCCTCATTTACATTATTAGAAGCTTCAATGCAAAATTTATAAAAGGGCCCTTCTCTAAGCTCAAATCCATCCTTTGTTGGCCTATACCCCATTATAAAATCTTCATAGCTATAGCTTTGATGAAATTGTACCATCATCACATGGCTATCATCACAATATCCAATTAAAGAATAGGAAAGCTTCTTTGCAGTATATGTTTTACCTACTCCAGGCGGTCCTTCAATAATTATATTTTTTTTATACTTTAATAAACCTTTTAAATCCTCATAATTTGCTTCATCCATAAATACATCTTTTAAAAAGTCTTCCTTTAAGTACGGCTTTAAAGTTATTTGTTTAAAATATGTGCCATTTATCATGTTATCTAAAATATCCGCTTGTTCTTTTGTTATTAAATAATTGGTTTTATTTGCTTCAGTTAATACCTTTAAGTTTTTTAATCCTTCATGGGATTGCAGTAAATTTTTAGTAATCTTTTTATCTATAAATTTATTTAAAATTTTAACATCTACAGTTTTATCATGGCTAAAGCGAAAATTATCAGAAATAATATATGGATCAAAAGCATCTCCAAAGCTTATTTCAGGGTCGCAGCTTACTATTCCAGAAGCTATTATCCCACTTTCTGTGCCAGATATATAAATATAAACCTTATCTCCTTCTTTAATTTGGTTGGTGTGCTGCCTTACTTTCCACGTTATAGTGTCAAGATCTAAAATAGCTCCAATAACATCATAGAACTTTGGATTTCCTTGGAATATATAAGAACTTTCATGATGCTTATTAGATGTTTCATTAAACATATCATCTGAAAATGAAATATTTAATTTAAATTCACTTGATAATTTTTCACAAATTACCCTCAAGCTATTTGATTTTTGCTTAGTCTTTTCATAACAATATTTAATGTTTAAATAAGTGGCTTTAAGGGCGTTTATAAGGCATTCTTTTCCATAGTCTAGGCTTATTTTTTTGATGAAATATTCTATTATTTTATCACTGCATTTCAATATGTATTTTTTGCCACAAATCATATTTTCAAATATTTTTAAATAGGATTTATTTAAGCCATGGCAGCCTTCCCTCTTCTTTTCAAAAACATCTTTGCATAAATTATAAATATCTTCAATGTCTTTATTTTCTCCATCTAATAAACTTTTAACGCCATTATATCTTTCATCAAAAAAAACTTTAAGAAGCTTCATATCCCCAAAATACTCATCTGTGTATAAAAGTGCTGCATTAAAATCAAGTTCATTAGATAAATAAGATAATATACCTTCTTTTGCCCTATCAAGCGATTTATCATCTATTAAACTTTCCCAGAATAATACACAAACATCATCATTAATTGCAAAAAATGCTCTCATTGCATGAATTTCAACTTTTTTCATATCCCAATCATTGTTTTTTTGCCTTAAATACTCTTTAAATTCTTTTTTAAAATCCTTTAAATGTTCATATAAAATCATGAATTTGCCCCTTAATATGAAAATACTTTAAACCACTACTATATTCTTTATCATATATTAAAAATAAATTAAAAGATATAGATAAAATAAATAATGAGCTTGCCTAAATTAACTTTTAATTAATTCAGGCAAGCCCATTATTTATTTTTATTTTAACCCCCTTATAAACTCAATTAAAGATAAAATTAAATTTTTCTATATGAACATTTTAGATAAAAATATAATAAATTTACTTACTAAGTCTATATTCCAAGCTTGAATTAAGTCCAAGTGTCTTAAGTCTACTTTGCTCTCTTTCAGCATTAGCTTTAATCCTAAAAGATGCAGCATTTACTTTATAGTTACCATTTTCTCCACTAATATATGTGGATATACCTTTTGCTTTTGCTGCAATTACTGCCTTATCTGCACTTGCCTTATTCTTATAAGTCCCAAGCACAATAACGTAAAAATATATATTTGGATTTTGGGAGTATGATTTTATTGAATTAAAGCTTCCAAATAATGATCTTGCCTCATTTTTAATATTAGTAAAATCTTTTTCATAAGAACCACTTGTACTCACTTCCATGCTTAGAGGAACCCCATTTGAAATTTTATAAAATTCATAGGACTCACTTCCTTTAAACCATGTATCAACCACATACAAATTGCTTTGTTTTTCAATTATTTTTGATGTTTTTTTAATAGCAGAATAATTGTTAACTCCATTGATTAAACTTGTTACCCATTTATCCAGTGAATCCCCTGGAATAAATGTTGCTAAGTATGGACGACTAATAAGATCATCTTGTGAAAATAATGTGTAATTTGTAAAAGATATTATTATATTATCATTTTCAGTAGCTCCAGTAATTCTATAAACTTTAATAAAATTCGTATTATCTGATACTAATTTCATATTATCTGAAATTTTAAATGTCATATTCTTTTTAGTATCATTAACAGCAGTGAGATTATTAAAATATTTATTCACAGCTTGTACAGGTTTTGCTAAGCCTCCTGTAATTATGCCTCCTATAAGTGCTACCCCCGTCATTAGAGAAATAAGTTTTTTCATTTTTAACCCCTCCGTTTGGTTTATTGTAATAGATCTATATTTAGTTTATTACAATAAACCAAATTTGTCAATAATATTCTCCAAAAAAAATTTCTACTTAAACAATAAATTGATTAAATATTACTTAAGTAGAAATATTAGTTAGCTATAAAAGCAAAGGGATTATTTACTCTTACTCCATTTTCTATCATGTATTTAACATATAAACTTTCATCTTGGTTATTAAAAGCTAATTCATAACTTTTATTTTCAAGGGTTTTAGTTTGGTAATTACTTCCATCATCAATGCTGCTGGTTATCTTTATTGATACATTATTTCCATCAATAATATAATTTCCCTTATAAAAAGTATTACCTATAGGATCATATATATCACAGGTACCATCCCCATAAAATATTAAAGTTTTTTCTAAAGATTTAGAGTGATCATTATAATCAACACATCTCCATGATGGAAATAACAAATAACCAATAGTCAAATTATCAGTACCATTATCAAAAGCTGTAGGATGAATCTTATCAATAGATGATCGTGGCAGAAAAACATAAGGCTTATCATATATTGATATACTTTCTTCCTTGTAATTAAGATATAGCTTATAAGTTTCATTTACTGATTCTGAATTATTAATATAATTAGAATGCCTTCTTGTGATATTTACAGTTATATCATAATTGTTAACTGTATAATTTCCAGTTTCATAATAGGCAGCTGTACTTTCACCTATCTCGAAAGTTCCATCAAGATTAAAGTTCATATACCAGTAATCATCATCATTATAATATAGCCATGTTAACCTTGACGCTAAATAATTAATAATACTTAGATTAAAATCATTATTTATAGATTCCATGCTATCTTTAGGCGAATTTGTTAAATTTATACTTGTATTAGTTAAATTACTTGTATTATCTATACTTTTAGAAACAGCATTAGTCGTACTTGCAACTACAACTGTTAAACATAAAATTGAGCAAAGAACAATTATTCCAATTGCAGGTTTTTTATATTTTAATACATTTTTAATTCTCACTTTTGTACTATTTTCTCCAAAAGACAAAAGACTTTGGCTTAAAGTATTTCTCGTTGCAAATTTCAATAATGTTAAAGAGTAATTTTTTATACAATTTTCACCTAAATTTTTTAAAGCTGCTTCATCACAGGACATTTCCATATCCTTTGTCATGAGCATAAAGGAAAGCCATACAAACGGGTTAAACCAATGTATTACTAAAACAAAGAAAGCTAAATATTTTATCAAATAATCCTTTCTTTTAATGTGAACTTTTTCATGGGCTAAAATATAATTTTTCTCTTCTTCATTAATTCCAATTGGAATATATATTTTAGGGTTAATTATTCCAAATACAAATGCTGATTCAATTTGATCTGTTTCATATATATTTTTAACAACAATAGTTGAATTTCTTATTTTATTTTTAACCTTTAAATAAGCTAATATATTGTAAAAAAGCAAAATTAAACTTCCTAAAATCCAACCATAACTTAAAATATCCTCAATACCTATAGATTTATTAGAAACATTTATTTCTTCAGAATTTCTAATTGAAATAATGGAATTATTCGCAATAATTGGAGTATTATGATTCACATTTTTTATAGAGCTTGTACTAATTATTTTTTCATTAATTTCATCAGCAGGTATATAATTATAAAAACTAAATACTGATTCAAATGAGAATGGGCAAATAAGCCTTATAAATACAACAAGCCACAGTACATATGAGAAGACTCTTGGTGCTTTTTTTAATAAAGTTCTAATGAGCAAAATTCCAATTACTATATACGATGTATCTAAGCTCATTTTTACAACTTTTTCAAATAAGCTTAAGATCATTATTTTATTGCCTCCTCAATTATTTTTTTTATTTCATCGGCTTCTGTTTTGGATAATTTGTTGTCTCCTAAAAAAGCTGATATAAATTTAGGCAGTGACCCACCAAATGTCTTTTTTATAATAGCTTCACTTTCATATTTTTGTACCATATCTTTTTTCACAAGAGATATAACATTTGCATTTTTATTTTCTAATATTCCTTTTTCACAAAGCTTTCGAAGGGTAGTATATGTTGTGGACTTTTTCCACCCAAGCTTTGCTAAGCACAATTTTACAAGATTAGTAGAATTAATAGGCTCATTTTCCCAAATTATTTCCATAAACTTATATTCACCATCAAATAATTTATGTTGCTCCATTTATTACACTTCCCTTTGGTTTATTATAGTAAATCTATATTAAGTTTATTATAATAAACTTAAATTGTCAATAAAAATTATAGAACATTAATAAACAAAAACCTATCAGAGCGATAGGTTTTATTGAATATCAATTTTTAAAAAAATAATTCTTTTTGAGGAAATAATCCAAACAAGCCTCCAGTATGGATTATTAAAATGTTTCCAGAAAAAATAGGATTTCCTTTTTCAATTTCACAAAATAATCCATACATGGCTTTTCCCACATAAACAGGGTCAAGTATAATACCAGTTTTTTTCGCAAAATCTTTAATAAAATCTATATTATTAGGAGAACATTTGCCATAACCTTCGCCTACATAATCACTATTTATCAATATGTTGTCGTAATTCATATTATAATTTGACGATGAAATTTTTAATCCTTCATTTATTATATTTTTAATTTCATCTTTTACATTTGCATTTTTATCATAAATATTAAAAGCTACTATTTTCTTACCTTTATTTAAAATTTCATTTGCAAAATATAGCCCAGCATATGTTCCTCCAGACCCTTCTGCTATGCAAATAGTATCAAAATTTATTCCTAAGCTTTTTTCTTGTTCTAATATTTCTAAAAAAGCATTATAATATCCAAACATGCCAATGCCATTTGATGCGCCTTCTGGTATTACATAAGCTTTTTCACCATTTAAATCATATTCTTTTTTCATTGATTCCATTATCTGTGTTCGATGATTTGCATAATCATATTCATCAATAAACTTAAACTTTGCTCCAAATAGTTTATCTAAAAAAAAATTCCCATCTATTAAACTATCATTTCCTCTTAATAAAAGATGGCATTTAAGACCAAAAGCTGCGGCTATAGAACAAGTGGCACGGCAATGATTTGATTGAACACCTCCACATGTAATTAAAGCAGTAGCTCCTTGATTTAATGCTTCTTTTAAGGAAAACTCAAGCTTTCTTATTTTATTTCCTGACACCTCAATGCCAGTAAAATCATCTCTTTTTATAAAGACTTCTACACCTTTTAATTTATCTTTCATATATGATAAAGGAAATATAGGTGTAGGAATATTAGCAAGTTTAATTTTTTCAGGTATTACCATTACATACCCTCCTCTACAGCTTTTATAACTTTTTCTTTATTTTGAAATAAAGTGCACCCTCCTTTGTGGTTTAAAACTTCAGATGCACTTATCTTCCTAATCTTCTCAAAAAAAGGTGAATTTAAAACCTCTAAAATAGATTTGTCTTTAATATTTATTTCTGAATAAGGAGAAAATGGGCAAGGTTCTGCTCCTCCTTGCGAATTTATATGAAAAAAACCTCTTCCAGCAGCTAAACAACCACCCATAGCTTCTTCATCTCCAGGAAAAGATAATATAATCATACCTTTATTTTGTTTATCATGTCTTAATTCATCTATTCTTAATTGCAACTTTTTTAAATCATCATCATTTAAAATTAAATGCTCTGTATTTTCTTCAACAGGCACATACTCCACATAAAATATTAAACCACAGCCTCTATTTTTTAGCATATTCACAAAGCTTCCCTCTGTAACACATTCCTTATTTTCATTAGTTACTGTAATAGAAACGCCATAAAGAATATCTTTTTCTTTTAGCATGCTAGCAGCATACCAAACTTTTTCAGATACACCTTTTCCTCGACGGCTGTCTGTCTTTATATCATCTCCTTCTATACTTAAAACTGGAATTAAATTGCGGCATTTATCAAAAATGTTTAAATAACTTTCATTTATAATGGTTCCATTAGTAAATATTGGGAAGATTATATTTTTAAATTCAGATGCTAATTTTATTATATCAGGACAAAGAAGCGGTTCTCCACCTGCTAAAAAAATAAATGATACTCCTATATTTGATGCTTCTTGAAATATTTTTTGCCAATCCTCTAGGTTCATCTTTACTTTGCCCTCATTGCTTGTACAATTTCCACTTGCTTGTGCATAGCAACCAGCACATTTTAAATTACAATTTGATGATATACTCGCAATTATGAATGGCGGAATATTAATTCCTTTCCTTTCATATTTTTTTCTTATATTTACACCTTTCATAAGCGATGATGCTATATTTAACATAGCTGCACATCCCCTGGGACTATTTAAATAAAATCTTTTAGCAGCTTCTGAAATATTTTTAATTTCTTTATTCATAAAATCATTTAAATTTAAAATCACTTATACCATTCCCCCCCTAATTCAAGCTTTAATATTTATATTTAATTTATAGTATAATTATAATGCTAAATTCACATTAAACAAGAAATAAACTTTTAAAGGTTATAAGAAAATCATGCAATAATGATGGATTAGAAATTTTAAAAAAGACTTAAGTGAAAGGTTTTAATTTATAAATAACAAAAAAGTTCTTATACAGAACTTTCAATTAAACTTATTACAAAATCTCATTATAACAGCGATTTATTATTTTATTTATTGCATCATCTTCAATGCTAATATTGTTCCATATTTCCTCAGCATTTACGGCCTGTAATATGAGCATATGAAAGCCGTTTAAATAAATAAGCCCACATTCTTTAGCAATCTTTAAAAAACGAGTCTCTTTTGGGTTATAGATTAAATCAATAGCATATTTAAATTTTCTTATTACATTTTTCATGATTGGCGTTTCATTTATATTAGGAAAACTTCCACAAGGTGAACAATTTATTACAATATCCATATTCTGAATATTATTCAAATCCTTATATGATAATATATTTTCCCCTGTTTTTTCCCTTGAAACAAAAAAAACCTTATTTCCATGAAATTTTTTAAAAAACTCACTTACAGCTTTTGAAACTCCACCAGTTCCTATTATTAATACATTAACATCATTATAAGGAATAAAATATTTTTTAATGCTATGATAAAAACCAACAAAATCTGTATTATAACCTACTACATCATTACCTTTTAAAAAAACAGTGTTACATGCTCCTATATTTTTAGCATCATTATCAATGCTGTTTAAGTATTTCATTATTTTAATCTTATATGGTATAGTTACGTTAATGCCTGTGTATCCATACATCAAAAAATATTTTATCATATCCTCTAATTCATTCTCTTCAACATCAAATAGATTGTATTCACCATTTATCTTTATTTCATCTAATATAATTTTATGTATTTTAGGGGATAAACTGTGTTGTATGTTTTTCCCAATAAGTCCAAATTTCATAATAAAATTTCCTGTTTAAACTCACTTCTGTCTAAATATAGTAATTTAATCCACGCTTTTTTCATTTATTTTACCACCAAGTTTTTGAAAATCCTTGAAAAAATGAGGATAAGAGTTATTTACCGATTCTGCATGGTTTATAATAAGTTCATTTTTGCATCTTATAGAAGCAATGGCAAAGCTCATAGCTATTCTATAATCTCCCCAAGAATCTATTTCTCCTCCATATAAATATGGTTTACCTACAACTTTTAAATAATCCTCACCTTCATAAACCTCAGCTCCAATTTTAGAAAGTTCAGTAGAAAGTGCCCTTAATCTATCACAATGTTTATATCTTAGAGTTGATGCATTTTTTAATAATGTTGTACCACTTGCAAAAGCTCCTAAGACTGCTATCATTGGTGCTAAATCTATATAATCACTTACATCAACAGTAATACCTTTTAAATCCGATTGAAAAGTTTTTATGCTGTCTCTTATCTCTATTTTTCCGCCCATCTCTTTTATTATATCTATTATTTTAATATCTGGTTGCATACTGTCAGGGTTTAACAAAATACACTTTACTTCTTCTCCGAGTAGCCCTCCACATAAGTAAAATGCACCATTAGACGCATCTCCTTCTACTATATATTCTGTAGATTTAAATTCCTGATTGCCTTTTATAAAAAACTTTCTTTCCCCTTCTCTTTTTATTTTAATTCCAAAACTGCTTAAAACATCTAAAGTCAAATCAACATATCCCATTGATTCAAGTTTGTCAGCAATTTCTATAACAGAATCTCCATTTAAAAGAGGAAGCGCATATAATAATCCAGAAATAAACTGTGAACTTACATTTCCATTTATTTTGTATTCTCCAGGTTTCAATTGACCTCTTAATTTTAACTTATCATATCCATCACTGTACTCATATTCAATAGAACAATTTTTAAACATCTCAAAATATGGTTCAAGGCTTCTTTTCATAATTGAATCTTTTGCTTTAAATGTTATTTCTTTACAATTTAAAAGGGCAATAGGTATGAGAAGTCTTAAACTAGTTATACTATCCCCACAATCAATTGTGCAATTATTGTTCATATTTTTTATACTAAAGCCTTTAACCTTCAAAGTATTTTCGAAACTATCTATCTTTGCACCTAAAGTTTTAAGGGCTAGACAAGTAGTTTCAACATCGCTTGACATATTTGTATTGAATATGGTGCTTATATCTTTTGAAAGTGCAGAAGCAATAATAGTCCTATGACACAAGCTTTTTGACGAAGGCAGTGCAACTTCACCTTTCAGTTTAGCTGGTGTAATTTTTATAACCTTCAAATAATACACCTCCATTCATTAATAATTTTGTATATAAGTTCAAATTTTATCATACTCATCTATTAAATTTAATACTTTTTTTTAAAAAATACATACAATATTTCCCAAAACGATAGTTTTATCCAATAAAACATACATAATATGACAAATTATTTGTTAATTACTTTATTAAAACGTGTTATAATCTGCAAATTAACTAGTATTTCTCTGTTATTAGATTCTATGAGAGTTTGCTAAACCCTGCTTTTTTTTACATTTTTATTTAAATGTAAAATTAAATTTATGTTTATTTTTGCAAAAGATATTAAGATGTTTTTTTAACCCTTATAGATATAATATTTATTTTATTTCATTTATAAATTATAATATCTTAATGAAAGTATTAAATAATAAAAAAATATGCTATAATTATGTTACTTTTAGTAACTCTTTATTCCTTAAACATTTTCATTGTTTAATTTTTTGTATAAATAATTTTTATTTTGAAACCATATAAATAGAAATTTATGTAATACTTTTAATACTTTCATTTTTTATTTTTTGTTTACATTATAGTTTATGCACTCACTAGTGTCAACAATCTAGTGTTTCGTGTTTATAATTTAAATTTATCTGTATTAAATTTAAATAGTTTATTTTTGTAAATAAAAGTATAAACTTAATAAAAGACATTATTTTATGTTAGAGGAGATACCATATGGGACAAATCGTAAGAATTTTAACAAAGGATGAAAAATTTATACCTTTAAATGATATAAGAAATTATTTATATTTAAAAAATTTAAAGTGTTCATTAAAGCTTGAGTTTGGCACAGAAGCTCAGTGGAAAGAAGTTTCTGTTCAATGTGATGGAATAGAAATATTTTTCATTGAAAGAGATAGCATAAAAGATGATGCTATTGCAAAAAAAGAATTAAAAGATTTTAAAAAAATCTTAAAAAAAGCTACTCCTACTACATCTTCTGAATGGCTTCAAAATTACATTAAAGATGTTGAAGTTATTTATGCAATTGAGATATTTCCAGAGATATCCCAATACTCAGGATGGGAAGTGCTTTCGTCAATTCAAAGCTTTATATTTAAGCAAATGAATTCAGCTATTGTTCAATCAAACAATGAAGGTTTTACAAACGAAGATGGTTTTAATATTTTATGGCAATTTACTTCTAAAAACCTCAAGGGTAAATGTTATTCTGCTATTTTAGATAAATCTGGAGCTTGGGTACCATTTATAATGGATTTAACTAACGAAGATCAAATATTAGATTTTCAAGATGGTTTAATACCTAATGATGCTGTATTATTATAATTTCAATTTTTAATTATCTTTTTCGAGGTACATTTATGTTAAAAGCCTTTGGCAAGCAAATAAGTTTATATACATTTAAAAAAAATGTATCCATAATTTCAATTATTGGTATAGGTTCAATTTTATGTTTTATTGTTTTCTATGCTATAAATATTATCAATAATACTAAAAACAAAGCGGATATTTTGCCTCTTATTCTAATTTTTTTCATATCAAGTATAACATTTATATTTATCATATTTTTTCATATTTTAAATTTAACAAAAAACTTTATAGTATATGAAAATGGCTTTGTATACAAAGTTCTTGGTTTTAGCTTTAAATATCCAATTGAAAATATAAAAAACATTTATTATGATACCTTTAAATATTATAACTTGTCCAATAAGTATTTAGTCACTGTTGGAGAAAAAAATATGGACATATCCCTTAAAATGCTCACTATAAATGGAAAAAAAATCGTCTTAAAAAGCGGATTAATAAAAAATTTTACAGAATTAAATGAAGATATAAATAATATATTCAACAAGCATAATTTAACTAAATTAAATAATACATTTAAAAAAGATGGAAGTGTTAAATTTGGGGATATCAGCATTTCTAATGACAGCTATATAGTTCAAAATAAAAACATTAAATTTTCAGATATAGATGAACTATACATAAAAGATAGCATTTTACACGTTTTATCAAAGGATAATTTAACAATTAAAATGAGTATTAAAAAAATTCCTGATCTTTTTTTAATGATTGAATTTTCTCGAAAATTTTTACTCGATAATGAAAAATAAACCTGGTCTAATTTTAAAATAATATCCAGGTTTATTTTTCATTAACTTATTTTATTATTTTATTGTAAAATTCTATTACATATATCATGGCTTCTTCTACTGAACTTGCACATATTTTTAAGCTATATTCATATTGCTTAATGCTCTTTTCATATAGTGGATCATAGTATTGCAGATTTAAAATTTCAATGAGCTTTTCATAGTTTTTTTCATCAAGCAATTTCAATAAATTAACTATTAATTTTTTTCCCAAATGATTCTCTAAATTTAAAATGGATTCTTTTATTTCATTGTTTACATCGTAAAAACCTAAATATTCTTCTTTTAGTATTTTTATTCTCTCTTCCATAGGCAATTCTATTAATATGTGATAACCATTTTTCATTGATTTTTCTATAGAATCTGGTATAAAAGAATTTCCAACCCTTTTACTTTCTGATTCTACAAATACAAAATTGCTTTTTCTTAATCTTAAATTTTCATATATAAAAGTTTCAAAATGTTTTTGAGAATTGCACTTGCCAAGACCTATAGAACCAAGAGCTGATCCTCTATGGTTTGCCCCTTTTTCAAAATCTAAAACATCGCATTCTCTTTTTTTAAGCTTATTTAACATTAAAGTCTTTCCTACACCTGTTTTACCATGAAGCACTATATACTTAACGTCTTCATTTACCTTTGGTATAGAATTGACAATAAAATTCCTATAAGCTTTATAACCACCTTCAAGCTTAAATACTCTATAACCAAGAGAATCTATAATAGATGTTAATACTCCACTTCTCATACCACCTCTTGCACAATAAAGCACTATGTTTTTATCTTTTCCACATAATGATATGAATTCGTTAAAAAAATTAAAAAGCTTCTTTGATCCATACTTAACAGCTAATTGTTTAGCCTTTTCGCTGCTTTCATTTTTATATACATCTCCGACATGTTCTCTTTCTTCATCTGTTAAAATAGGAAAATTAATTGCATTACTTATATGAGCTTCTAAGTATTCTTTAGGGCTTCTAACATCTATTAAAATGTAATTGTTTAATATTTCTTCATATTTTATTTCGTTTGTCATCTTTAAACATCACCTGTAATATTTAAAGGAGTTTAAGAATCTTCTTAAACTCCTAATTTAAGTTAAATTTCTTGTGTAGCTTTTTTAAGCCATTCTAAGTCTTTACCCTTTAATAATGGACTTAAAAATTCAAAAGTCTTTTTGTGATACTCATTAATCCAGTTTATTTCATCTATATTTAAATATTTCTTATCAATTGATTTAATATCAAATGGGCAAAATGTTACAGTTTCAAATTCCATAAATGTATCACCATATTCGTTTTTCCCTTTTTCAACAGTTAACATATCATTCTCATGCCTAATTCCATACTTACCTTCTTTATAAATACCAGGTTCATTTGTTGTAAGCATTCCAGCTTCATGGTAAACTGCCTGATTTGCTTTTAATGAAAATCCTTGAGGACCTTCATGAACATTCAAGAAAAATCCTAGTCCGTGACCTGTTCCATGTTTATAATCAATGCCATAATTCCATAAAATTGACCTTGCCATCATATCTAAAGGTATGCCATTTGTTCCTTTTAAAAATTTAGCACATGAAAGATTTATCAATGCTTTTAAAGCATAAGTGAAATCTTTTTTCATTTCATCTGTAACTTCGCCTAATGAAAAAGTTCTCGTTATATCTGTAGTTCCGCCATAGTATTGACCACCAGAATCAATTAATAAAAACCCCTTAGGTGATAATATGCTATATTTTTCTTCTGTAGCTTGATAATGAGCCAAAGCTGCGTTTTCCATATAACCTGCAATAGTTGTAAAACTTGGTTCAACAAAATCTTCATTTTCACTTCTGAATTTAAGCAAAAGATCAGAAACATCAAGTTCAGTTATAGTTTCTTTTTCTATATGATCCTCAATATATGAGAAAAATTTAACAAGAGCTGCACAATCCTTTAATTGAGTTTCCTTTAAATTTTTAATCTCAACCGGATTTTTAATTGCTTTCATATCAGTTGTCACATTTCTTAGCATAACTTTTTCTACATTCTCACCAATAGAATTAGCTAGTTTGCAATTTGTCTTTGACTTATCAAATAAAATTGATCCAGTTTTAATATCACTTATTGCATCATATATTTTGTTATACTTTTCTAATTTGATCCCTGCTTTTTCTAATTCAGATAATAATTCCTTTGAAATTTTTTCTGCATCGATAAATAAAAATGTATTTTTTTTATCCATCAAAACAAAGCTTACAACAACTGGATTATATGGTATATCATTTCCTCTTATATTTAAAAGCCAAGCAATATCATCTAATGATGATATAACATAATTTGATACTCCTAATTCATCCATTTTAATTCTTACATTTTTAAGCTTTTCTTCTCTTGATACACCACAATATTTTACATCATGAGAAAATGCTTTATCTTTGTGTATTTCTGGTCTATCTTCCCAAATGTCCCCTACTAAATCACAATCAATTTTAAATAAGATATCCTTACTTGTAAATTGCTCTTTTATGCTTTCAAGTTCACTTAAGCTAAAGCATCTACCATCAAAGCCAATAGTTTCTTTATCATTAACATTCCTTTTTAAATAATCTAAAAAATTAATTACACCTTCAAGGCCTAATTTATATAATTTTATTTCAGAACTCTTAATTTGATTTTCAGCTTGAACATGGTATCTACCATCTGCCCAAAGACAAGCTTCTTTTTTTGATATAATTATAATCCCAGCAGATCCTGTAAAGCCGGATAAATATGATCTTGATTTATAATGTGGATCTACATATTCACTACTGTGATCATCACTATCAATGACTAAATAGTAATCTATATTTTTTTCCACCATCTTTTCTCTAAGCATTTTAATTCTTTCATTTATCATGTTTTCAAAGCTCCTTTTTTATTATGAATATAAATAAATTATATAATTATATATTGTAAAAGTACATGACTAATCCACTAGTATTTTAAAATCTATTTTTAAATAGTCATCTATTTATTATAATATATTTATGTTAAAATTAACTAGATTGCTTTTTTAGGAGGAATAAAATAACTATGAAAATATATATAAGCGCCGATATAGAAGGCGTTACAGGTATATTAAATTGGGATCAATGCCATCACGATAAACTTGAATATAAAGCTTTTGCTGAGCAAATGTCTAAAGAAGTTGCTGCCGCATGCATTGGAGCAAACATGGCTGGTGCTAAAGAAATATTGATAAAAGATGGCCATTCTTGGTGCTGTAATATAGATTTTAATTTATTACCTGAAAATGTCTCAATGGTAAGAGGTCTAAGCGGTCATCCTTTTGCTATGATGCAGGAAATAGATAACACTTTTGATGCAGCAATTATGATTGGATATCACTCAGGAGCATCTTTTGAAGACAATCCTCTTTGCCATACCTATAGCACTAATGTATCTTCTTTTAAAATAAATGGAGAATTAGTAAATGAATATTTAATCAACACTTATATAGCATCCTATGTAGGTGTACCTGTGGTTTTTTTAAGTGGTGATGCAGGTGTTTGTAATTTTGCTAAAAATATTAACCCAAACATACTCACTTTTGCCACAAATAAGCACTTTGGGACATCTACAATATCTTATCATCCAGAATTATCATTAAAACTCATAGAACAAGGTGTAAAATCTGCTCTATTAAGCGATGTATCAAATTGCTTTTTAGAACTTCCAAAGGAGTTTGATTTGGAAATAACATTTCACGATCCAGCTAAAGCTTACAGGAAGAGCTTTTACCCTGGCATGGAAAAAATATCATCAACTACATTAAGATTCTATTCAAACGACTATTATGAAGTTCTTAGAATGATGCAATTTGGACTATATTAATTTAAAAAAAGGCTAATTTTCCTGTATTTAGGAAAGTTTAGCCTGTATTTATATAAAATTTAAAATTTCTTTTCTCTAGTATCGGGAAGATTTATGTAATTTGTTCTGCTTGTTATGTACGCAAAAATATTTTTCTTTATTTTATATTCTTTTTTGTTTTCCATTAACTTAATTTTACCACACCTGCCAATAGAAAACTTCACTGAATTATTATCTAAATCAAATAATATCAAGTTATGATGATTAGAATCATATTCGCAAGCAAATTTTGATGCTTTTAAATTATATGGTATATTTATGTTTTTATTTAAACGATAGCTATCTGAATAAAGAAGCATTTTAATAACATTCTTCTCCATTTCCTTGTCAACGTAAATAGATAATGCTTTAAATTCCATGGTTTTTTTCATCATTAAATTGTCTAAGGAATCCAAATCAAATATTTCATTTGTGTGATCTTCCTTTATATCTGACGATTTTACAATGCTTAAAAGATATCTATTCTTATAGTTCCTATAAACATTAAAATATTTAATTGTATCTTCTTTATTTTTCAAATCTTCCATATCCTTTTTTATGCAAGCTAAAATTTCTTTTTCAAGTTCAACAGCTGCATTGTATCTTAAAGCAGTATTTCTTTTATCCTTTGGTTCTCTTAATGGAATAAAAGAATCCTCCATATGCTTTAAAATTTTTTCTCCTTTTCCCTTTCCATATTTATTATCTATTAATAAAATTAAATGATCTTTTGATGCTCCCCTTTGTAAACCCACCATTTCATTATATCCTATAAGCATCTGAAGCTTATAAAATGAGTTTTCATAAAATGAATAACCAAGCTCATCTGGGACTTTTGTGTATATGGCCATTTTATTTTCTGGGTTTTCAATAGATTCATATAAAAATAAATTTGTATTAGGTTTTACAGCAAATCTCTGATTGTAAGTTGCTGCTCCTTCAGTGAATACCATACCTAAAAAAGAATCCCTTGAAAAAGCAATGTTTTCTTGGTTTGAATGAATTACCTCATGAAGAACAGCTGCTAAATAATCGTTATAATCTTTGATATCTTTTTTTGCTGGAGGCACTATAGAAATATATTTAAGGCCAGGCATATAATAAGCCACACCAATTTTACTTAAAAATGATTTACCTTGCTCGCTTTCTCTATCATATACATTCACGTAATCCACATTATCTTTTAATAATTCTATAAAATTATTCTTAATATACATATGTACTTTAGGAATATCTAAATTTGTTGATTCATAATCATAGTAGTTTTTATAAATAGCATCAAAAGTATCTAAAAATATCTCCTTAGTAAGGTCTGTAAATTTTTTATTGTTTAACACATCCTTTAATGAACTTTTTAAAAACTCATAAGATTCAGTATTTTCAGCAGCTGCATGACAAATAATGCGATTGTTTAAATTAAAAAAAGATAAAAATATGCTTATAATTACAAAGCAATATATAAAATGTTTAGTATTTTTTTTAAATAACATTTTTATTTACTCCTATTAATATTTTAAGAATATTATTCCATTAATTGCTAAAAATATTAATTTTTGAGAATAAAAAAAGAACCATCAGTTTAAATGATAGTTCTACCATTCATTTCTTTAATATAACAAATTGATATAATCAAATTAATTTTCACTATACAGCTTTTATAAACATTTGAGTCCAAACCAGTCTCCCATATCTATCTGTAGCTATGCCAACACCTATTTGTTTATAAAGTTTATTTAAGATATTAGCTCTATGACCAGCTGAATTCATCCAACTTGTTACCACAGCATCTGGTGTTTTTTGACCTTCTGCAATATTTTCAGCAGCAGCTACAAACCTAACTCCATAAGTTTTCATCATATTAAAAGCGCTTCCATATACTGGTGAGTTATGACTAAAGTAATTTCTATATGCCATATCTTGAGATTTCATCTTACATAACTGCATTAATTTATTATCTTGGCTTAATGCAGATACCCCATACCTAGCTCTTTGAGCATTGCATAACTGAATTACTCTTTGTTCATAACTAACTGTAGTGGAAAGAACTTTAGGTTGAGTTGTACTTGATTTTGTTTGAGTTGTATTTGCTTTAGGTTGAGCTGTTGTATTTGATTTTGCTGGAGTTGTATTTACTTTTGCTGGAGTTGCAGTTCTTGTTTGAGCTGGGTTTAAAATATAATAAAATACAGTAGGCTGTGCAGATGCTGTTACAGAATTTGTTAGCATTGTTAGACTTAATATTGGTACAGTCATTATAGTTGTCAATAATTTTTTATTTTTCATTTTATTACCTCTGGTTTTTACTTTTATGACAATTATATATTTAAACTTGTTTATAGTCAATAAATTTTAGCCTATTTAGCAATAAAAATATAACTAAATTTCATTATATAAAAAATTGCTAAATTTTATCGAGTTATATATTAAATAAATTAATTTTTTTATAAAAAGTTCCTATAAAAAAGCATAAAAAATAAATATATATACTTTAAAAAATGCTATAATTCCTTTAATTTCTTCATTATTTCCCTTCTAACTTCTCCAATTAAATATAATGAACCACATACAAGCACCATATCCTCTTTATTTGCATCTCTAACCGCATGTAAAATTGCAACAATGGGATCTGTTTCACAATTAACTAATACCTTAACTTCCCGACATTTTTGATAAAGTTCATCTGCCTTAAGAGTTCTTTGAATATTAATTTCTGTTGTATAAACCTTATGAGCCCTTGATAAAACATCTTTTACTTCAATATTTTTATCTTTTAGCATTCCAAATACTAAAAATAATTTATCATAAGAAAAATACTCATCTATACTTTTTACTAAATTTCTCATTCCATCATCATTATGGGCACCGTCTAATACCACTAAAGGATTTTCATGAATTATTTCAAGCCTACCTATCCAAACTACCTTTGAAAGCGCTCTATATATTATATCTTTTGTAAGATTTATACCTAAATCCATAAGTGCCTCACAAATATGTATGATCATTGCACAGTTATATTTTTGATGTTCTCCAATAAGAGAAAATCTAACATTGTATATATCAATATTAGTTTCTATTATTATATCTTGATAAGGTTTATTTTTATATTGCTTTGAACTTTTAACGCAATCTTTTTCAAAATAATAAAGCTTTGATTTCCTTTCTTTAGCACAATCCTTTATAACATTATAAGCCTCTAAATCTTGTGGAAATAAAACCACTGGTACATTTTGCTTTATAATACCTGCTTTTTCAAAGGCTATTTTAGCTAAATTATCTCCTAAAATCTCCATATGGTCAAGGCTAATGGAAGTAATAGCGCTTAAAATAGGCATAACCACATTAGTAGCATCAAACCTTCCTCCTAATCCTGTCTCAATAACAGCATAATCAACTTCTTTTTCACTAAAATATAAGAACATTAAAACAGTTATAACTTCAAATTCTGTTAAAGGCTCTCCTAAATCTTCTTCAACTTCTTCAATAGGTTTTTTAATCTTTGAAATTAAAGTTGCTAAATCTTCTTTAGATATATTTTCCCCATTTATAGAAATTCTCTCTTCAAACACATCAATAAAAGGTGAAATATAAAGCCCTACCCTAAATCCAGCTTCTTCCAAAACCTTCACAGTACCTGATGCAGCACTACCCTTTCCATTTGTCCCTGCTATATGTATTACCTTTAAATTTTTTTCAGGATTTGAAAGCTTTAAAAGAACTGCCTTCATCCTTTTAAGTCCATAATTTGACCCAAATTTATATTTTGATTTTATAAAATCCATTGATTCAAAATAATTCATACATGCTGCTCCTTTTTATCATCTATTTTTATATTCTAGTGGAGTACAACCACACATTTTTTTAAATAATTTATTAAAATAAGTAGTATCTGAAAAACCACACACTTCTGCTACCTCATATATTTTTAATATGTCATTTTTCAATATTTTTTTTGCTTCATCTATTCTTATTTCATTTAATATATCATTAAAATTCTTTTCTGTTTCCTGCTTTAAGACACGGCTTAAATGCCAAGTAGAAACAAATACTTCTTTTGCAACTTTTGTTAAACTAATATCTACATCGCTGTAATGTTTAAATATATATTCAATAGCCTTTTTGGCTATATAAGAGCTTTTATTAGAATTTTGAACATTTATTCTTTCATGATTATTTTCTTCTTTTAAAAAATATCTTTTATCATTATCAATTTCACTTATAGCATCTTGAAGACTTTTTATTATTTCATTCTTATCTGATGGTTTTAAAAGATATCTAAATACGCCAAACCTTATGGCTCTTTGTGCATAGTCAAAATCCCTATAGCCAGTTAATATTATAATTTTAGAATTTTTACTTTCCCCTTTTATTCTTGAAATCATTTCAAGACCATCTGAGCCAGGCATTCTAATGTCTGTAATAACAATATCTGGTTTAAGCTTCCTAATTAATTCAAGCCCCTCTGTTCCATTTTTAGCTTCTCCAATTATCTCACAATTTAAAGAATTCCATGGAATTATTTTTTTTAGTCCTTGCCTTATTATGTCCTCATCATCAATAATAAGAGCTCTATACACTTCATGTCACCTCTTTTCTATTTATTGGAAGCGATATTGTAATTATAGTTCCACTTTGAATGGTACTTTCTATATTAAGACCATAATTTATGCCATATAATAACTTTATTCTTTTGTTCACATTAAAAAGCCCAATAGACGTTCTATTATTTTCTTGAATTTTTATGTTCTTCTTAAAGCTTTCCTTTAAATTTTCAAGCTTATGCTTACTTATTCCTTCACCATCATCAGCTACAGAAATAAATAATGAGTCATTTAATAGCTTAATAGAGAGTTTTATTTCTCCTCCATCTATTTTATTTTCTACCCCATGATAAACCGCATTTTCTAAAAGAGGTTGAAGTATAAATTTAGGTATTTTATATTCTTTACATGTATCATCTACATCTGTTATAAATCTTATTCTCTCACCATATCTTAACTTCATAATGGTTATGAAGTTTTGTATATATTCAAGCTCTTTATTAATAGGTACAAAATTTTCTCCTGTTCTATTTATACTATCTTCCATAATAGAAGATAGTGCCTTAACCATAGTGCTAATTTCATCAACACCATTCATAAGAGCTGTCCAATTAATTATCTCTAATGTATTATTTATAAAATGAGGGTTCATCTGTGATTCAAGGGATTTTATTTCTGATTCTTTTTTTGAAATCTCAACTTCATAAACATCATTTATTAACCTATTTATTTCTGTGCTCATTTCATTAAATGATTCATATAAATACCCTATTTCGTCCCCTCTTTTAACTTCAATTTTAGTATCAAACTCTCCTTTTTTAACCTTTTTCATAGAGTTTATAATTAAGTTTAAGGGACGTATCATATCGTAATTAGTTAACTCTAATATTAAAATACCTATAGGAATAGTTAATAAGCACATGAAAGCTATAATTCTCCATATATCAGAAATATTTTTAAAAACTTCTTTGGAAGAAATAGATACTTCAAAGTTCCATCCTGTGCTTTCAAGCTTTTTATTCAATTTGTAAACAGCATTGTTTACTGAATAATAATTAATATTTTCTACAGAATTGATATTTGATTCAATGTCTACAATCTCCATATTATCTTCTTTAAATTGTTCCCTTTTAAAAAGCTCATACCCTTCCTTAGTAACTATTTTTATATTTTCATCACCAAATATTGTATATTTATTTAAATCATTAAAGAGCTTATCTTTATTTAAAATAAATATAAGTATTGCAGATTTTTCATTAAAATCAAATTGATTCTTAATCAATTTTGTTATGTATATATTGCCATCTTTTACTTTCCATGCTGATTTTCCATTGTAATATTCAGCAAGCTCTTCTATATCGCTTGTATTCATAAGAAGGTTATTTATGAGCGAATTTTTACAAGTTAAAAAATAGTTAGATGAACCATCTGCACTAAAATAAATTAATTTCATACCATTAATATTTTCATTTGAATATACAATTCCAGACATATACTTATCAGTATTTTCTTTAAAAGAAGATGTGTACATAGCAGTGTTATCTTTTAAAGCTTTACTTCCATCTGTAAAAATAGTATTATCATATAAAATTGTAGTTGAATATTTATATAGTCCCTCTAATTTATCATTCATAGAGCTAGATAAAATCCATGAATCATTTGTCATTTTGTCAATGTTTCTTTCAATTAGCATTTTATAAAAGCTCATATATCCAAAGGTTAGGAGTATTGCAACAGGGTATATGATTAAAACAAATAAATAAATAAATAATTTCTTTTTAATCGATATATTATTAAACCTAAATTTCATTTTTATACCTCATATTACCTAATCAGCAAATGGTATATAATTAAAATCATAATTCTTAAAGAATTATATCATATATGATTGCTATTTGATAATATCAATTTATTATTATTTTTAATCAAGGAGGAGTTAAATTGAAGAAAAACTTCTTTAAAGAGACTTTTGCATTCTGTGCAATGCTTATTATGCTTTTATCATTTACAAATTGCAATGATAATAATGCATCTTACTCAAGTAATGAAAATGCAATGGCATTATTATCTAATTCTTCAAAAAAAATAACAATACAGGCAGTTACTTATTTTACTGGCGAAGATACATGGGCAAAAGTTTGGGAACAAGTAATAAAGGATTATATGGATAAAAATCCAAACATAATAATTGATAACGATGCAACTCCAAGTCCAAATGATGTCATTAGAACAAGGATAACTGCAGATCTTCAATCCGAAATAGTACCAGACATAACATTTTATTTTAATGGAATAGACGCAAAGCAACTTGTTGAGTCAGGAAAAGTAATTGCATGGGACGATGAAATTAAAAATGACCCTGAGTGGAGCTTAAACTTCTTAACTGTGCCTATAGAAAATTCTAAATTTAATGGAAAACTATATGCCCTTCCTTATATAGGTTATTATGAGGGAGTATTCATAAATAAAAATTTATTTGATAAAAATGAAATAAAAATACCTACTACATGGGATGAGCTTATGAAAACTTGTGATACTTTCAATGAAAAAGGCATAATTCCAATGGCTCAATCGTTAAAGGATCCAAGATATCTATGGGAAGTAACAACATTATCAGCTGGAGGTCCTTCCTCACATCTTAAAGAAAATGCATACAACCCTTCATGGATAACGGCTTTAAACGCAATTAAAATTCTATATGATAGAAAAGCTTTTCCTGAAGATGCTGAAAATTTAACAGATGATGAGGCTAAATCATTATTTATATCAGAAAAAGCAGCTATGTTCATAAACGGATCTTGGGCTGCAGGATCCTTAGAGAAAGATAAATATGAGATAATTTATCTTCCAGTTGTTCCAGATGGAAAAGGAGATTCTAAGGACATAGTTGCTGGATGCGGATCGGGCTGGTATATGAATGCCGAAAAAAATGACGAAAACGGCGGTGAATCCTTAAAATTTATTAAATATATGACTAGCCCTGAGATAATGGCAAAGTTTGCAAAAGCAGGTGGAGTTCCTATGATAAAAATAGGCAACGAATCAAAAAGTCTAGAATCAAAAATCGGATATGAATTCTTAGAAAAAGCTAGGTCACAAAGCGATTCCACAGATTCATATCTTTCAAAAGAAGCATTTAATGCAATTAATGATAATATTTATAAATTTCTAAAAGATGAAATTGACGCCCAAAAACTATTAGATGATTCTAAAGCGCTTAATCAATAAAATGGTGCTGTTGTGGAATTTAAAAAATAAGTCAATTTTGCAACAGCCTCATTTTTTAAAATTTTAAATCCATATTCAAAAATAGGTTTTTTATATTTATGAAAATTATTCTTTTCATCGCTTAAAAAAGATACTACAAGAATTTTATCTTCTAGTTTTGATGCACCAGCATATGTGTAAGATGCTTCATCTGTATATCCTGTTTTACCACAAATAGCTTTATCATAATAAGTTTTATCATCATTTGAATTATCATACTCTATTTGATTTTGAAGCTTCCTTTCATTGTGAAGGTTAGTATTTTCTATTATGTAACTTTTAGTTTTAGAAATTTTTAAAAACTCTTGATTTTTCACAACATAGCTTAAAATATTCGCTAAATCCTTTGGAGTGGTGTAATGATTTTCATCATGAAGTCCACTAGCATTAACAAAATTTGATTTCTTGCATCCGATATCTATTGCTTTTTCATTCATAAGCTTAGAAAATCCTTCCTTGCTTCCACCTACATATTCTCCTAAAGCTTCTGCTGCATCATTTGCAGATTGCAATAATGTTGCATAAAGAAGCGATTCAATGTCTATTATTTCACCTTGGGCTAAATTAATTGAAGATGGTTCAACTAATGTAGGATCTTTTCCTATTGTAATTTTAGTCTTTAAGTCTTTTACATTCTCTAGCACTATAATCGCTGTAAGTATTTTTGTTGTTGATGCCGGAAAATATTTAGAATCTTCGTTTTTTGAGACTAAAATTCTTCTAGTGTTTGCATCCATTAAAACATAACCTTTTGCACTAATATCAGGCATTTCATCTGTTATTTCTTTAGAAATAACAGATGCACTTATAGTCATCATACAGATAACTATAAATAAAATAAATTTAATCTTTTTCATAATCATCATCCTTTTTCCATTTTTTTCAAATTACTTAAAAATATTATTTTTCATTTGTGGAATAATATACTTAATAGTTTTAAATTATTGAAAAGTTAAAATCCAATGCGTTATAAAAAGGAAAGCAATTCTAAGCCATAAACAAATGCATAATATGTGCTTATAATACTCAATTTGAATGTTTACAATTAATAAATAAAGCATTATAATTATGCCATTTCAAATAATCTGAATTGGATGTGTGAAAATTGTTAGAAAAAATTAAAGAATTTATCATTGGTCCTCCAATGAAAAATGAAGAACTTCATGGTGAGAAGCTAAATGTTTTTTGGGGACTTCCAATTATGGCAAGCGATGCTATATCATCAGTTGCTTATGCATGTGAAGAAATACTGTGGGTTTTAGTAATCGTTGTTGGTTTACTCGCCTATAAATACATGTTTTTTACAGTGGTGGCCATTGTACTCTTACTATTAATTTTAGTTATCTCCTATCGTCAAACCATTGACAACTATCCACATGGCGGAGGTTCTTATACAGTAGCAAGCGAAAATCTAGGTGAGCTTCCAGGGCTTTTAGCTTGTTCATCTTTACTTATTGGATATATATTGACTGTAGCAGTTAGTACATCTGCAGGCACAGCTGCTATTACATCAGCTATACCTTCTCTTTTACCATACAATGTTATTATAACTATATTTTTTATAGTACTTATGACTATAGGAAATTTAAGAGGCGTAAAAGAATCAGCAAGAATATTTGCCCTTCCCACTTACCTTTTCATAGTCTCTATGATTATTATGATTATAACTGGTCTTATAAAGGTATATGTGTTTAAATATGAACCAAAAGCTATTATACAAGTTCCACAAGCTGTAGGAGATATAACATTATTTTTATTAGTTAGAGCATTTGCTGCTGGATGCTCTGGGCTTACTGGCGTAGAAGCAGTAAGCAACGCAATTCCTAATTTTACAGATCCTTCACAAAAAACTGCTAAACATGTACTTAATTTATTGGCTTTTTTTGTATGCCTTATTTTTGGTGGAACTGCTTTTTTAGCTACTTTGTATCATGCAGTACCTAACTATAACACAACTGTGCTATCTCAAATTGCTACACAAGTATTTGGCAATAGCTTTATGTATTACGCAATACAAGTTACAACTGCTATAATACTTATCATGGCTGCTAATACTTCATATGCTGGTTTACCTATGCTTTTATCATTAGTTGCAAAAGATGGATATGCCCCTAGGCAATTTAGCTTAAGAGGTATTAGATTAGGGTATTCAAATGGGATAATGGCTTTAAGCATTGCAGCTGGTATTCTTGTTATTATTTATAATGGCCAACCTCATAGCCTTATTCCTCTTTATGCCATTGGCGTTTTTATATCATTTACCTTATCTCAAGTTGGGATGTTTTTTAAATGGATAAGAAGCAAAGAAAAAGGGCGAATACACAAAGCTATTATAAATGGGATTGGTTCTATTGTTACATTAATAACTGTATTAAGTATAACTTATAGTAAGTTTACAGAAGGTGCGTGGATTGCTCTTTTATTAATGCCAATAATAATTTATGTTATGAAAATTACTAAAAAACATTATAACGATGTAGCACGACAACTTAAGCTTGACCCTAATGAAGTGCCAAAAGAAACTAAATTAATTTATGTAGTTAAGCACACTATAGTTATTGTAAGCTCTCTTAACAAAGCATCATTAAAAGCCATAAACTATGCAAGGCAACTTAGCGAAGATAAAAATATAGTTGCTTTCAATATATCAACTGATATAGAGGATGAAAAAATTATCAAAGAAAAATGGAATCAGTGTAAAATACCTATACCTTTAGTTGTAAAATATTCTCCATACAGAGAAATAATTGACCCTTTATCTAAATATATAAAATCTGAAGAACACGATTCAAAGCCTGGTGATATGATAACAGTTGTTATGCCTCAATTTATTCTCAGCGAAGGTTGGACTAATATTTATCATAATCAAACTGGATACGCAATAAGGCAAAAACTTCTACGTGATAGACATATTGCTACTGTAATTGTGCCCTATGTGTTAGATAAAAAATAATTTTAAAAAGTATCACGTTAATAAACAAAAAAATTTTATTTATTAATGTGATACTTAATTTTTATTCTTTTACCAAATCTTCAATATTATCCATTTTATATATGCTCTTTAGTTGATCTATACCATCTTCTATCTCATCCCTTGAAAAATTAGATTTTTCTAAAATTTCATCGTCTATTTTTTTTAAGATATCATAAAAACTTAGAGCAACCTTTAAATTTCCTATAGTTGGAAAATCTTCTATTTCCATAAATAATAAATTTTCACCTTCATTTATCTTTCCTTCTCTTATTAACCTTTTTAATCTATAGAGCAAAAAATTCTCTTCTGTAATGGATCCTGTATTATCTAAAACTTTTTCAGGGCTATCTTGCTGCTCTCCAAATGGGTTTTTAATTGGCATAAATATCACCTTTCAAATCAATAATTTTATAAGTATTTTTCTTCACTTTATTATAATTTAATCCTAATTACATTATAAACTTTCTTTAAAAAAAGTCATAGTATTTTGGTAACTAAACTTTAAATATGAATATATTAATTAAGAATAATGAACTAGGAATAAAAAATGAATATATTTATAACTTTATTATTTGCAACAGCTGCAAATCTAGATACTTTAGGCGTAGCAGTAGCTTATGGCATAAAAAATATAAAAATTAAGAAACATTTATACTTTATAATTGCATTTGTCAGCACTTTTGGTACTTTTATATCCATGTCAGTTGGCATTGTTTTAAGAGATTTATTAGATAAATCATACTTAAATTGTATTGGATCTATAACATTAATACTAATTGGCATATGGTTTGTCAAAGATTTTTTTGTAGAAAACAATAAAGATATGATAAAAGATGATAAGATAAAAGAAATTTTAATAGATCCATCCATTGCTGATAAAGACCATTCTGGAGATTTAAATTTAAAAGAATGTTTAACCCTCTCTTTTGTTCTAACTGTAAACAATATAGGTGTTGGAATTGGAGCAAGCGTTATAGGATTAAAAATAGTCGAACTTTGTGTTTTAACTTTTATAATTACAATATTGTTTTTCTTTTTAGGTATTTCAATTGGGAAAAATTATTTGTCAAAAATTTTTGGAAAATATTCCTCTCTTATCTCTGGAATACTTATTATTTTAATTGGAATATATGAAATATTTAATTTATAGATGAAGTTTTTACTTCATCTATTTTTTTACTTAAAATATAATGCTATAATTAATCTACTTTAATATTTTCTTATAAGAAAGAGGGAATATGATGCCAAAATATATTTTAAATAGGTTAATATATAGCTTACTTACAATATTCATTGTTATAACAGTGGTTTTCTTCTTGATGAGACTTTTACCTGGAGGCCCTTTTGACGGTGATAAAGTCTTTAATGAAAATCTCAAAAAAAATTTAGAAGCAAAATTTGGACTTAATAAACCGTTAATTCAGCAATATACAATATATTTAGGCAATCTACTAAAAGGCGACTTAGGCCCTTCAATGGTGTCTTCTGGTAGAACAGTTAACAGCATTATAGAAAAATCATTTCCAGTTTCGGCTAAACTTGGCATTGTAACTATTATAATCATATTAATTGCTGGCATAAATATAGGTATTTTATCTGCTTTAAACCAAAATAAGTTTTTTGATAGGTTCTTTATGGTACTTGCCACCATTGGAGTTACTGTTCCAAGTTTTGTAATGTGTGCATTTTTAATTTACTTTTTTTCCACCACATTAAGAATCCTACCTTCCACAGGCCTAACCAGTTTTAACCACTATTTAATGCCTTGCATTGCTCTGTCTGGATATTCCTTAGCATTTGTATCTAGACTTATGAGAAGCAGGCTCCTTGATGTTTTAACAGAGGATTATATAAAAACTGCAAGGGCAAAGGGAGAAAGCTATGCTGGCGTTATTTTTAAGCATGCTTTAAAAAATGCAATTATCCCAATTGTTACATATACTGGCCCTTTAGTTGCAGGTATATTAACAGGAAGCTTTGTCATAGAAAAAGCTTTTGCCATTCCTGGACTTGGCAGAGAATTTGTAACATCTATAACAAACAGAGATTATACTTTAATTTTAGGAGTTACTATATTTTACTCAATTTTTGTTATAGCAATGAATTTTATAGTAGATGTGGTTTATGGAATTATTGATCCAAGAATAAGGCTGGAAAGGTAAAATTATAGGGGGATACATAGTTATGAATTACAATGAAACAGATGATTCTTTCAAATTTGTAGAAATAAAAAATGCAAGTTTAGTTAAAATAGTCAGACCAAGTTTAACCTATTGGCAAGATATACGGTTAAGATTTTCTAAAAATAAGCTTGCTATTGCTGGACTTATTTTTATAATTATTATTACATTTTGTGCTATTTTTGTTCCTTTTATATGGGGATTCTTTGGCTACAACTATGTAAAACAAAATCTTGATAATGTGAATAAATTTCCAAATATATACCATTTATTTGGAACAGATAGATTAGGAAGGGACATATTTGTAAGAGTTATGTATGGTGCTAGATATTCACTTTCTGTAGCTTTCCTAGGCACTCTTTTAAACTTCTTAATTGGAATCATATATGGTGGAATAGCAGGTTATCTTGGTGGCATGGTTGATCTTGTCATGATGAGAGTCATTGATATACTTTACTCTATACCAACCATGATAATTGTTATATTATTAGGAATAGTTTTCAATCCAGGCTTTACAACTATTATAATAGCGCTTATAATATCATATTGGATAAACATGGCAAGAATTGTAAGAGGTGAGGTTTTAACGCTTAAAAATCAAGAATTTGTTCTTGCTGCAAGGACACTTGGCATTTCAAATGCAAAAATATTGTTTAAGCACTTAATTCCAAACAGTATGGGACCAATTATTGTCACAGCAACTCTTATGATACCCCAAGCAATTTTTTTAGAATCTTTTTTAAGTTATTTAGGCCTTGGAATACAAGCTCCTAAAGCATCCTGGGGAACTTTAGCATCAGACGCTGTTCAGACATTGACTAAATATCCATATCAGCTTCTTTTTCCTGCACTTGCGCTTAGTTTAACTATGCTTGCATTTAATTTTCTAGGTGATGGTTTAAGAGATTCTCTTGATCCTAAAATGAGAAAGTAGGTGTTTTATGAAAAAATTATTAGAAATTAACGATTTAAAGGTAACTTTCTCAACTCATTTAGGAAATGTTCAAGCAGTTAGAGGAATATCTATGGATATAAATGAAGGAGAAGCTGTTGGTATTGTTGGTGAATCTGGAAGCGGAAAAAGTGTAACCATGATGTCAATTTTAGGCCTTTTAGGTTCTAATTGCAACATATCTGGCAATATTATCTTTAACGATAAAAACTTATCAAAACTTCCTGAAAAGGAAATGGAAAAAATAAGAGGAAATGAAATTGCTATGATTTTTCAAGACCCTATGACTTCATTAAATCCTGTATTTTCTGTTGGATTTCAACTTACAGAACCAATTAAAAAGCATAAACACATGAATAAAAATGAATCATTTAAAAGAGCAATTGGATTGCTTGATCTTGTTGGAATTTCAAACAGTGAAAGAAGGATGAAACAATATCCTCATGAGTTTTCAGGAGGAATGAGACAGAGAGCTATGATAGCTATGGCAATGAGCTGTAATCCTAAACTTTTAATTGCAGATGAACCAACTACTGCCCTTGATGTAACTATACAAGCTCAAATATTAAATTTAATGAAAGATTTAAAAGAAAAAACAAACATGTCTCTCATTTTAATAACCCACGATCTTGGAGTTGTAGCAGATGTATGTTCAAAAATATATGTAATGTATGGTGGTATTATTGTGGAAAAAGGATCAATAAGAGACATTTTTTATAGATCTAGACACCCTTATACTTGGGGATTATTGAAAAGCATTCCAGATATAAATGATGAAACTAAAAAGAGGCTTGTTCCTATTTATGGCAGCCCTCCGGATTTAATTGATCCACCAAAAGGATGCCCTTTTGCCCCAAGATGCGATTATACGATGAACATATGTTTAAACCAAATTCCAGAGGAATTTGAAATAGAAAATGGCCATAAATCAGCTTGCTTTTTAAACCATGCTAAAGCACCTAAGATAAAAAATCCAGCAGTAAAGGAAATCAAAAGATGAATAAAGAAATACTGGTAGAAATTAAGCATTTAAAAAAATACTTTCCTGTTAAAAAGAAAATATTTTCAAAAAAACAAAGTTTAGTAAAGGCTGTTGATGATGTATCTTTTTATATTGAAAAAGGTGAAACATTAGGCCTTGTGGGAGAATCAGGTTGTGGCAAAACAACCTTAGGAAGGACTATTATAAAATTATATGAACCAACCTTTGGTGAAATAATTTTTCAAGGACAAAATATAGAAAATCTAAACAATTCACAAATGATTCCTTTTAGAAAAGACATGCAGATGATATTTCAAGATCCTTATGCTTCACTTGATCCACGAATGACCATATCAGAAATAATTGGGGAAGCACTTACTTTAAAAAAAGAAATGAAAACAAGTGAAAAGAATGAAAGAATATTAAACATCTTAAATCTTGTTGGACTTAACAATAATCATGCTTCAAGATACCCTCATGAATTTTCAGGAGGTCAGAGGCAAAGAATTGGCATTGCCAGGGCACTATCAGTAGAGCCTAAATTCATCATTTGTGATGAACCTATTTCAGCATTAGATGTATCAATACAAGCTCAAATTGTAAATATGCTTGAAGATCTTCAAAATAATTTTAGTTTAACGTATTTATTTATAGCTCATGATTTATCTATGGTTAAGCACATTTCAAATAGAGTTGGAGTTATGTATTTAGGAAATTTAGTGGAACTTG
Source organism: Clostridiaceae bacterium (assembly GCA_031549885.1). GTDB lineage: Bacteria > Bacillota > Clostridia > Clostridiales > Clostridiaceae > WQUF01. Next base: position 33,060 of record JAVBPD010000037.1, on the reverse strand, counting down.
CAAGGAGTAATGAATTGTATAAAAACCCAATGCATCCATATACAAAATCACTACTATCTGTGATACCAATTCCGGATCCAGATAAGCTTTTAAAAATTAAAAGGCAAATAATTGAGGGTGAAATTCCTTCTTCTATGGATCCCCCTCCTGGTTGCAAATTTAAAAGCAGATGTAAATATGTTAAAAATATTTGCAAAGAAATTTCGCCAGAATTAAAAAATATGGGTGAAAACCACTTTGTTTCATGTCATTTATTTAACTAAAAAATCGGAGGTAATTATGTTTAAAAGTGGTAAAAAGAAGTATATTCCACTAATCATTGTATTATCAATGATTGTAGGGATATTTTCTAGCTGCGATGCGAATAATATTGACAACGAAAACACAACTACTTCAAAAAATACAACAACATCCAAAGAAGAAGTTAAAAATACCACTCAAATAAAAACTTCAGGAAATGATGAACAAAAACTTATTTGGAGCATATCAAATGATCCAACAATTGACCCAAGCTTAAGTTCATTAAGTAGTGATTCTACCATAATAAGGGCACTATTTGAAGGATTAACCACATTAGATAAAGATGGCAATATAATTACTGGCATTGCAGAATCTCTCCCTAGCATTTCTCCTGATGGACTAAATTACAATTTTAAAATAAACAAAAATGCAAAATGGAGCGATGGAAAAAATGTTTTATCAAAGGACTTTATATATTCCATTGAAAGAACATTGTCCCTTAAAAATTCAGCTTTAATTGATGAAGTTTTTAATATAAAAAACGCTAAATCTTATTATAATGGACTTGTTACTTTTGACAAAGTTGGAATTAAAGCTATTGACGATTATAGTTTAGAAATCACTTTAGAAAATCCAATACCTTATTTTTTAGAGCTTTTAACTAATTCAGTTTTTATGCCCTTGCGACAAGATATTGTAGATGATAAAACAGATTCTTGGACCAATGATGTTAAAACTTGTATTACCAATGGGCCTTTTAAACTAGAAAAATGGACTAAAAACAATGAATTAATAGTATCAAAAAATGATAATTATTATAATTCTAAAAACATAAGCCTTAAAGAAATAATTTTTAAAGTGATAAATGACGAAAATGATGCTGTTTTAGCATTTAAAAACAATGAAATAGATTGTATGGATAAATTTCCTATTTCGTCAATTAAGGAATTAACAGATGAAAATTCATTTATGGTTTTTCCTTATATTGGAACCTATTACTTATCAATAAATCAATCTTCCTATGTTTCTGAAAATGAACCTGATTGTGCAAAAGTTTTAAAAGATGCCAGGGTTAGAAAAGCTCTTTCTTTGGCAATTGATAGGCAGAGCATTATTGACGCTATAACCATGTCGCATGAAAAACCAGCTCTTTCCTTTGTACCTTATGGAATAAAAGATGATAAAGGCAGGGAATTTAACGATAAAAACTATATTAATGACAACGATATTGAAAAAGCAAAATCTCTCTTAAAAGAAGCTGGCTTTGCAAATGGTGAGAACTTTCCATCTCTTAAGTATACATTTGGTATAAATGAAATAGATAAAGATATTGCAGTTGCAATTCAGTCAATGTGGAAAGATAATTTAGGAATTAATGTAGAATTAATAGATTCTAAAAATTTGCAAGATAACTATAAAGAAAATAAACAATATGTAATTGCAGAAGATTGCAGACTTGGTAAATATATGGATGCTAATGCATTTTTAGAAGAATTTTATAGCAAAAATGCTGATAATTTAGTAGGCTATAGCAACCCAATTTATGATGAAAAAATAGAATCTTCTAAAAAAGAATTGGACAAGGCAAAGAGAATAAGTATTTTAAAGGAATGTGAATCAACTCTTTTTAATGATTCTCCTATAATACCTATATTTTTTCGCACTTTTCCTATGGCTATAAAACCATATGTTAGTGATATCTCAATACTTCCAACAGGAGCTGTTTATTTTAATAATGTTTATATTGACAAATCAAATAAAAAATAAATACAAATATATACAAATATATACAAATCCAGATATGAAGAAATTCTAAATCTGGATTATTTTTTATAAATAGGTTTAAAGTTATATTTATAAAATGCAGTATTTAATATCACATTTAAAGTTAATATACTTAAGGCAAATTTGTACTTACCTTTTAAGTTCATTTCTTACTTTTTAACAAGCTCATTAAATGCCATTAATTGTTCATATTCATATTTTGTAAGTAAATTAAACATTTCTTGTATACCTCTTTTCTCTGAAATATCATACTGCCTAAAGCACCTATAGTATTTACCTGCATCGTTAAATTTTATATTCACTGGAAGAAAACCATTACTGATCAGTTGTAAATTAATAAGCATCCTTCCAGTTCTGCCATTACCATCTACAAAGGGATGGATGTTTTCAAATTTCAAGTGAAAGTCAGCAACCTCTTTAAATATATCTATGTTTTTTAAAGGCTTAAGTAACTTACTTATTGCCTCCTCTATTAAATCCTCATTAAGCATTTTTTTATCTCCAACATAAATAGGAATATTTCTAAATACTCCAGCATTTTCAACATCAAAAAATAATATTCTTTTATGAATTTGTTTTAATGTGTAAGTGCTAACTTCAGGCTTTGATAACACATAATTCCAGGCATTATTGCTTCCTAAAACCTCCATGTTATCTTTAGCAGAGTATTCTGATAAAAAAGTTTGACTATTTATTATAAAGGCTGTATCGTATTCTGAAATTTTGTTGCCCTCTATTGCATTAGTATTATAAATATATTCTGATCTAAATTTATCATTAAATACTTTTATAAAAGATGAATGTTGGTTTTCCTTTAGTGAATCCTCATAACGCATTTTAAGCTTTTGTAAAACATCAGAATTTATTTCAGGATACCATGTATTTATCACTTAATATCCCCCCCTTTATATATTTTCAATGATTTAATGATATACTATTTATTAAAAATTTCAATATAAAAATGAGACTACCCCTTAAGATAAAGAAGGCAGCCCCATTTTTTTAACTTACTACTGATTTTTTTAATGGTTGAAATATGAACATTAAATATTTAACTAATACAAAAGCCACAAATATCACAGCAAGTACAGCTTCTATATTATAAACATATCCAAACAATGTTCCCGCTATTTTAAAGGATTCATTTTTTAATAAAAATAAACTTGAAAGCCTCATAGCAAGTGCGCTAATTACAAATGGAAAAGTAAGAGATGAAAAACTTGGGAAAAATTTATTAAATAAAACCTTTGGAACAAATAACAATCCAATAATTGTCATTAAAACTGCAAAAATACCAAAAATTAATATAAAGTAAGGATTTGCTTTCTCTCCAAATGAATTTACATAGCCTGCAAGGCACAAACTAGCTGGTGCTGCAATTATTATATTTGTAGGCAATAAAGCTTCTGGAATATTTTTAATTTTAAAAACTTTATAAAATATTATTGGAATTAAAACAATATATAAAACAAATCCAACATAAAAAATAACTTGTCCAATTTGCCCATATTTAAAAACTGGTGCTGTAACACTAGCCACAACTATACCTACAAATGCAACAAAAAAGCTTGCAAACATCTTTTTAATATCAAAATTCAATATATATTTAACTGCAACACTTATCATCAATATAATGTGAAGAATAATTCCTATTATCCATAAAATCTTTGCAATTGGCATTATAGATGAAGCTAAATATGTTGCAAAAACCATTAAAGCCATATCAAATGTACCTATTACAGTTAAAATAACAGGATTGTTTAAATCTTCTTTTACCAAATTAAAATTAGTAACAATCTTACAAATTAAAAGAATATATAAAATTCCAGCTACAATTCCAAGGGTATATCTTAAACCACTTCCAAAATAAGAAAACATATTTCCCATAGTTGCTATAGCTAAAATTAAACCAGCTATAGGAAGAGGTATTTTCTTTATCATTCAATTTCTACCCCTTCATCAGTATTTTTTATACCAAGCTCTCTTGTTATTATCTCTGCAGTTTTTTGGGCTATTTCTCCAGTAAATGAAACGCACTGATTAAGATGTTCTTTAGCTTGAAAATCCATACCTTTTGTTAATACCTTGCAACATAATACTTTATGGTTATTTTTAAAACTTTCTTGAAGTTCATTTGCAAGCTCTAAAGTTCTATTAACTTTAGCATCTCCTCCTTCAGTGCGTCCAAAAAAATAGCCAATGCACATTACTCCACCTGAAATAGCTCCACATAAACATTTACTTCTTCCAATTCCTATTGGAAAACCAGATGCCATAGAGATCATTTCTTTAGGCATATCTAAATTAAAATTATCCCTTATTGATGACACTATTGCTTCTGAACAAAAAAACTTCCCTTGTCTATATAAATTTTCTGCATCTTCCTTAACTTTTCTTACGCTTACTTCATTAATCATAATCCACCTCATTTTAATATTTACAAATAATTAATACCTTAATTATAGTAACATTTTATAAACATAGGTTGCAATTTCATTTATTAATAAATATAATATATTTTATCAGCTTTTATTATAATAATGGAGTGGTTAGATTGGAGTTTAAACAACTAGAAGCTTTTGTACAAGTAGTTAATTTAAGCAGCTTTTCAAAAGCAGCAGATGCAATATATTTATCTCAACCTTCAGTGAGCGCTTATATAACTTCCTTAGAAAAAGAATTAAAAACTCAATTAGTATTTAGATCAACAAAAGAAGTATTCCCTACAAAAGCCGGAAAAATTTTTTACGAATATGCAAAAAATATTTTAGTATTAAGGGATAAATCTATATTTTCACTTAAAGAGCTTACATCTCATGCTACTGGAGAAAGCGATATACTCGCTTCATCTGTACCATCGCAGTATATTTTACCTGAAGTTTTAGCAGAATTTCATAAAATATATCCTGGAATTTCATTTAAAGTAATTCAAGCAGATAGCATGGATGTAATAGATGGCATTTGTAAACAAAGATGTGAATTTGGAATCTCTGGAACTAATTTTGAAAGCAATAAATGCTTTTGTGAGCCTTTTATGTCAGATAAGCTCATATTTATAGCTCCAAATGAAAAAAGATTTAAAAACAAATTTTTAGATAAAGAGGAAATTTCAAATTTAATGTACAATGAATACTTTGTAATGAGAGAACAAGGTTCAGGTACAAGAATATTATATGAAAATTTCTTTAAAGAATTAAATATTAGTAATAAAAGCATGAAAGTTTCATCAACCTTTTACAATACTCAAAGCATTCTTCATGCTGTACATAAAGGTCTAGGTATTTCTATAGTTTCTAAGCTTTCTGCAAAGCAATATATTGATCAAAATTTAATAACGGAAATACATACAGCCCATCCTATGCCAACTAGAGACTTTTATTTTATATTTAAAAAAGACTTCATGTTATCACATATTTCTGAGATTTTTATAGAATTTATGAGATCTTATTTTCACAAAACAGGGTAATACAGTTACAAAAATGTATTACCCTTTCTTTTTTTATTTCCTTATTAATCACCAAAACATACTCCTATATCTTTAGCTACTTTTACAAGTGTATTATCAGGTTCAACAAATCTATTTTTTCCAATTACTTCTTCAAGAGGTACAGGAGTTATTATGTCATTTTGCAAAGCTACCATATGTGCAAATTTTTCTTGATCTATTAAATCTAAAACACCTGCTCCATACTTTGTAGACAAAATTCTATCATAAGTAATTGTTATACCTCCTCTTTGAGTATGTCCTAGTATTGTACTTCTAATTTCATGCTCTGTAATTAATTTTTCAAGTTTTGCAGCAAGTACATTTGCAATTCCACCAAGCCTTATTGGATCTGGGCTGTCTTCCACAATTTTAGATACTACCACATCTCCTCCTAATATTTTAGCTCCTTCTGATATGCAAATTATACTAAATAATCTTCCAGCTTTTACCCTTTCATTTATCTTTGCTACTACTTTGTCAATGCTAAAAGGTATTTCTGGAATTAAGATAACATCTGCAGAACCTGCAATACCTGCATGAAGTGCAATCCACCCTGCATTTCTTCCCATAACTTCACAAATCATTATTCTATGATGTGACTCTGCTGTTGTATGAAGTCTATCCAAAGCTTCTGTTGCCACAGTAATTGCAGTATTAAATCCAAATGTTACATCTGTACAAGCTAAATCATTGTCTATAGTCTTGGGCACACCTATTACTTTAACTCCTTTTCTAGCAAAATCTCTTGCTGAAGTTAGAGTTCCATCTCCTCCGATTATTACTAAAACATCTATATTTTCTTTTTTTAAGTTTTCTACAGCCACATCCGAAACATCTTTTTTTACTATTGCTCCATTTTCTTCAACATTGTAATTAAAAAGATTATCTTTATTAGAACTATAGAGAATGGTTCCTCCTCTGTGCAAAATACCTGAAACAGCATCTAATGTTAATGGTATAAAATCGTTATTATATAAGCCTCTATATCCAAATTTATATCCAATAAGTTCATAACCATATCTTAAAATGCCCTTTCTAACTATAGCCCTTATTACTGCATTAAGACCTGGGCAATCTCCACCACCGGTTAAAATACCAATTTTCTTTATTTTCTCTGTCATATTTTTTCACCAACCTATTAAAATTAGAACAATAGTCAAAAATAAGCTAAGGCTTTAACCTTAAGCATATTTTAAATTAAATAATAACAAATTAAAATGTTTTTGTATATATTTTCACCATCAACTTCTAAACTTAAACTGATAATTGCAAGATTTGCATGTTATTACCAATTTACCTTTAAAGCGAGGCACCCTTAATTTTTGTGAACAATTAGGGCATATTACTATTTTGTATTTAATTTTATTTTTTATAGATGTAAATTCTCTTAATATTTTTAATTTAAATTTTTCCAGAATGCTTTCAAATTTATAAAGTTCATTTTTTCTCTTCACAAAATTTTTTGATAAACTCCTATAAAATGAATAAGTTATTAAAATAAGCGAAATGACAATAGTGTATTTACTTAAAGCAAATGGTAAAGATAATGCTACAAGAAACAGGCTATATTTATCAATTCCATATCTATACTTAAACATTGACAGGGCGCCTCCTTTATACTAGAATCAAACTAAATTTATATATCAAAGGAAGTATATGTTATGAATAATTTAAAAATACATATAAGCGAAAACGCTGAAAAAGCTTTATTTAATATGATAAAACATAGTGAATATGATTGTCTTTTTATAAAGCTTTCTCAAAATTGTATAAAAAGCTTAGAGCTTATAATTGACCATAAAGAAAATTACAAAAACTGCCAATTTATAGGCAAAATCAGTATTTGCTACAATGATGAAATTGAAAATATTTTAGATGAATTATTCTTAAAATATGAGAAAGATACTTTTTTATTAAAAATAATCACTAAAAAAACAAATAATAATTCTTGTAAAAATTGCAAATCATCATGTAAACAAAAATTAGATAAACCTAATTAATTACTTCAAAATTAATAGGTTCAACTATTTTATCCTCATCTAAATCACCTTCTACATGGACATCTTTAACATAAGCATATTCTTTTATAGCCTTTACAAATTGGGCTCCTTGTAAAACAGCAAAATCTGCAATAATACCCACCGCTTCAAAACAGACTTCAGCAATTTCTGAAGATGTCTTTGCAACATCTTTTGAAATTTGCCTAGACTTTTTTGATGACTCTTCTTTTCCTCTTAAATCATAAAAAGCGCATAAAGCATCACCATAAATATTTATACCACCTTCAACTAAGTTCCCACAAGCTTTTCCTACATTTTTAAATATACTTTCAAAATTCATTCATAACCTCCTCAATGTGTAAATTTTTATTTTTTATTTAATTATAAACTATAATTACGCTATGATTCTATGGAAAATTTATTTTTTCGTTTTTTATAAATATTCTCAAAAATCGGAAATAAAATTATGGAAGTAAGGCCAGTGGAAAAACCATTATTATATAAAGACATCCAACCATACAATATGCTTACATTCGGAAGAAGTAAACTGTTAAAAGCCCCTGATATTACTCCTGCAAAAACTCCAAAATGACCTACAAAGGGAGATAATCCACAACCAAATATTGTAGTAGTTAACATTGTATTTGACTTTACGTTTTCCATTGCATTGTTTAAAAAGCTTATTGGAACAAAAATGCTGCTTATACCCCCTGTTAAAAATGACATTAATATAGACCCTAAAATAATAGGAGTTATATTAAAAATTGTCATGCCATAAGCTGAAAAGCCAGTTACTGTAAAAATCGCAGCATATACTGAACCATTTAAATGTCCACCAACTAGCAATACATATAAAGTTGTAATTGTTCCTAAAAAAGACATATTTACAAGTGTAATTCCCAGTCCATGATGAAGTACAAAATCTTGATATTTTGCATCCTTTTTAAATATGATTTTAACGTCATTAATCCCCTTATTTAAAATAAGCCCAGATAAAAATAATATAAGGAATATACAAAATAAAACAATAGATAATTTAAAATTTTCGTTTTTTAAATAAGAAGCTTTATTGACTACATTGCTTGCAAAACCTATAGCCTTTAAAAAAGAATTTATTATAAGCGCTACAATTCCTGCAACAAAACCAGCATTATACAATGTTAAGTTTTGATGTATTTTATGTCCATGGTCTGCAAAAATAGCAATTAAATATCCAGATATAACACCAAAAAATATTGCAATTAATATTGCTACAAATGATCCAGACTTTAAAACAGAAGTATCAAATGAGATATATCCAACAATTGGAGACAATGCTGTAGAAAACCAAGCTAAATTTATAACCTTTGCATATTCTCTTTTATGAACTTTTGCAAATAAGATTACTCCAAAGAATAAAGGCCATACATTAAATATATTTTTCCCAAAAAACGAAAATCCTAAAACCATCATTATTGCTGCAATATGAGTTCCATCTATTTTTACTTTAGAAATATAATAAGTTAAAAGCACTGCAATTACTAAAAATCCACTAATTATAAAAGCTTGACCTATATTTAAAACCTCAAAATAATCTTGGTTAATTAATGATTGTTGTTTAAAAATAGAAAGAAAATTGCTCTTTAATTCATTAAAGGATGGTGTAAATATTATACCAAATATTATAAGAATGGACGAGATAAGCAAAAAGATTATATAAAAGCACTTATTTACATTATGTTTTATTTTTATCACAAAAAATCCTCCACTATTTAATCAATTATAATAATATCAAATTTTTGTTTGTTTTATCAATAAAAAATTTAATAAATTATAAAATTAAGCTAAGGCCTAAGATTTACTATTTAGCAAAACTGTACAATAATTAGCAAATTAGACTATTTTATATCAAATAATTATTTTATAATATAAATTAGTATATAATAATTAATTTATTATAATTTTTATTCTATTTTTCGATAACAATGCAGATAGAGTTATTAGTGTATAATTTTTTAAGAGAAAAATGTTTTATTTAAAGAACATTCTTAATAGTATCGATAATATTCGAAAAATTTATAATTAGTATTTAAAATGTAATATAATATAATATATATATTAACTAAAATATATCCACTTTTTTTAAGGATGATGTAATTATGTATTCAGTTTTAATTGCTGATGATAATAAGCAATGGTTAGAAATTTTAGAAACAAGGATAAATAATGAACATGATTTTAATGTAGTTGCTAAAGCATATGATGGAAAGGAAACAATTGCACAAATACAAAACTTTAAACCAGATATAATTATTCTTGATATTATTATGCCTGAGTATGATGGTGCTTATATAGTAAACCACATTAGAACTCAATTTATAGATTATAAACCAATAATTTATATTCTTTCTGGCATTGGCACAGACACTATTATTAAAATATTAAATGACTTAGAAATCGATTTTTATAGCATGAAACCAGTATCAGTTGAAATAGTCATAGAATCACTAAGAAATATTATAAAACAACAAGAAGAGGATAGTATATTTACAAATGATTCTAAAGTTTCTCAAAATAAGAATACTGTATTTTTGTTTAAAAATTTAGTGTATCGTTTAGGAATGTCCCCAAACAAACTATCCACAGACTGTATTATTGATGCACTTGTTTTTCATTATGAAAATCCTGATAGTGTTCGCTTGCTTACCAAAGTTTTATATCCTGAAGTTGCAAAGCAAAGGAAAGTATCTGTATCATCAGTAGAAAAAAATATAAGAGATGCAATTTCCAGAATGAAAAAAAATAATACTAAGTTATATGAACAAATATTTTCTTATACAGATGGCAAAAAAATCACCAACGGTGAATTCATATCCGTTGTTGTTGATTATATAAAAAGAAACGCAAACTTTTACTAATCCATTACTGTATTGAGGTGATATATCTTGAGTTTTCCTGAATTCAGTTATACAAGACAAATGGAAAGTATTTTAACAATGGTTTCAATAGCATCTAATACAATGTTTTTTTATTTGGTATTAGAGATTTTATTAAAAATATATGATACAAAAGTTAGCTTGCAAAGAAAAGTATTATTTATAGTTCCAATATGTTGGTTTTATCTTTTAATAATTTATGGTACATATGCATTTTTTGGATTTAACTCTATTCCTGAAAGGTTACTTTCAATTGTAGTTATTCCAAATCCCCTGTTAACAATATTTTGCTATTATGTTGGAATTAAGGTATTAAAATTATCTAATTATAAATCTATAAATGTTGTAAGGCATTCATATTTTTATATGTTAATTACTATAAGCACTAACATTTTTATAAGAAGAACTTTTTTTGCTCAATCTGTTCCATATAATTATTTGCTCGACGCTTTAACTTTATTGCTATGTGACGTTTTTTATATTTTATCTTATATTTTTGTTGCCAATTATATAGATAAGCATAGCATCATGATACGTATAAATGATAGTATTAAAGTTAAAAATTGGAAGCTTGAGTTTATTATTAGTTTTCTGATTATGACCTTAATATATTTAAACATAATCTTTATAATAGTTTTAAATAAATTTCATGGATTTGAAATTATTGTTGTTATAATACAGCTAATATTTTGCTTATTAACAGATTTAAACTTGAGCTTTAATCGAGTATTAAAAAATGAACTTGCAATTAAGGATTCTTACATTGATAGTTTATCTAATTCCATTGAAAGTTTTAATGAATTAAAAAAAGAATTTAACAACATGCTTAATTCATATGATAATTATTTAGAACATGATAATTTTGATGAATTAAAATTATATCATGAGTCTTTAGTTGAAAAAACTTTATTGACAAACGAGAAAATTAAGCTTGCAAAAAGGATGAATCAAAATCCAGTTTTGATTTCTGTTTTGCTTAAAAAACTTGAATATGCAAATTCTAATGGCATATTATTTTTCATTCCAATTTTGTGTCCATTAGAAAATATGTACATTGATGATTTAGACTTAAGTATGGTACTTGGAAATTTGCTAGATAATGCAATAGAAACTGCTGCAATATCTCTTCAAAGACGAGTTTCATTTTCAGTAAGACAAAAAGATGCTGAATGCAAGCTCATAATAATATCTAATAGCACTAAAGACGATGTAGATATTGACAAAATTACTGTTCAAAAAATAGCGACAAAAGAAGGACATGACGGACTTGGAATAATTCAAGCGCGCAACACCCTGCGCAAATATGGAAATAGTTCATTACATTTTAATTACTATAAAAATGAATTTTCTGTTTATATTGAAGTATGGTCCAAGTGAATAAAAAGTAGGTGTGATATATTGTTTCCTGATTTTGCATATTCATCAACAATGCAAGTGATTTTATTTTTTATATCAACTTTGACGATTATTATTTTTTATATATATACTACTGATTTAATATTAACTTTATATGGAGAAAAAGTAAGTTTAAAACGCCGCATAATTTTTATTTTATTAACTAGCATAGTATTAAATCAATTTTGGATTTATGGAATTTACGTTATTGGAGGGTATTCAGATTTTTCTATACTTAGATATGCACTGGTTATAATGCCTAACCCATTTTTTTTAATCATTTGTTATTTTCTTGGCATTAAAGTGTTAAAACTATCAAAATACCATTCAATTAATTTGATGAAGCTTGTTTATCATTATATTATTTTAATGACAGCATTAAACCAATTTATAAATGCTAATTTTTTCCTGCAGACTGAAGCAAGATATAATTATATGCTTGATGCCATTTCAGTTGTTATATATACAATTGTATATACAATTATTTTTATTATTTTTAAAATTTTTTTTAAATTTTCTCACTTTTTCTTTAGATTACCATTTAAAAATAGTAAACCTTCAAAGAGTCCAATAATTGAACTTGGAATTGGTTTTTTAATAGCATCAATTATATATGCTTTTGTGGTTGTTATGCCTTTTTGGGTAGAGCCTCGCAGTTTTGCCTTTTTTTATATTGTTTTAGTCTTGTCAATTGCTTTTGTTCTAAATGTACTTATTAGTTTTAATTTAAATGCTCGTACTAACCTTGAAAATAAGGATGCATATATAAAAAAATTAACAACAACAATCGAAGATTTTGCTGGTTTAAAGCATGATATTAATAATATTCTTCAAACTTATGGAGGTTATTTGTCAATTGGAGATATGGATAAATTAAAAAAATATCACAAATCTCTTACCATCTATACTGCAGAAAATCAAGTAAATTTCGAACAAAAAATGGCTCAAAATCCATTGTTAGCAATTCTTTTAATTAGTAAAACAAGCATTACTAAAGAAAGAAATATAAAATTAACGATAAATATAGATTGCGATATAAAGGAAATGTATATAAACAATGAAAGCCTTTGCTTTGTATTAAGCGACTTATTTGATTATATGATTGATTTAATATCAGATAAAAAAAATAAAAATTTATTTTTTTCAATAAATGATGATAACAATAAAAAAAATATAAAGTTAAAAATTTATATGCTTGAAGGCAATAAAAATACGCAGTTAGATAAAGCAAATCTAATAATGCAAGATTATTTATATAAATATAACAATGTAAAATGTTATTCATCCTATAGAAAAAATGAATTTGTTGTTTTAATTGAATTATTTCCCTCTAATTTAAGTTTAAATAAATAGTAAAATATCGATAATTACCACAAATATGTTCTGAAAACAGTCGAAGTAAAAAGATTGTTTTTACTTAGTTTTTAAATTATCATAATGGTACAAAGGATATTTTGGGGGAGAACAATGAGTGAAATAGTTGTAAATTCCAAATTAATTACAAAATCCTTAGTTATGATTGGGTCAGAAGAACACATTTTAGAATATGTTATTTGTTCTAATTTAACTGAAAATAATGCTGCTCTTTATGGATTGACCATAAATCATCTTTACAATGAAAAAGCATCATCTGAATCAACAACAGAATTTATATCTTACAATGAAGATGTTGCGTTAGAAATGATATCTTTTTTGTCAAGTAATTTTGTTTTTCCATGTCACTTACAGGATATAGTTCAAGATTTTAAACATTCAATATATAAAAGTTCTAAAAAATTAAATATATATTGATATTTATATAACTAATGCTTGTAGTTTAAATATAATTTTTTTAAACTTTTATATAAGCAATATTTTAAGATTTACTACATAGTTCCTACTTTATAATTGTTTAAGTTATAACACAGTTTATTTACTTTTAAGATACTGATTGACTTTCAGCTACACCTTAAACCCTATAGTTAATTTGGCAATTAATAGTAACATTCCATCATTAAAGCATATTTATCTATCAACATTTAATATGTTAGATATCAACTAATTTTTTTAACCAATAAGAAAATTAAATATAGCTTTAATTAAAATAAAATTAATATAAGTATTGATTTTATTTGCCATTAAAATTGCGACATACTAACTGAATGTTACTATTAATATATTTTTACATATTAAATGAGTTAGTATTAAATACCTTTAAACATCTAAAGCTTGCCTAAGCATACAACTCATTTCTTATGTTTAATTTAACTTTATTTTTTTAACCACCTAAATGAGATATCCTGAAAATCTTAATGATTTTCAGGATATTTAATTATAAAATTAAAACACCTTATTTTCTTAAATACCATACTGCCGTATTCCAAAAATTAGTTATATTTGTTGGCGATGGTTCAAACCCTTCTAATCTTTCATCTACTAGTGTCATTCCAACTGAATTAAATAATACAAGTTCAGGAATATCTGTCATGAATATTTCTTGAGCCTGTGCCACTAATTCTTTGCGTTTAGCTGGATCAACAGTCTTATCAAGTTCATCTAGGAGCGTATCCATCTCAGGATTGCTATATCTAGTGTGATTTACTCCATTTGGAGGTATATTTTTTGATGAATAGAATGTGGATCTTGAAGGACTTGGCGATGTAATCCATCCAGCCATTTTTATATCAAAATCTCCATTAAACCATTTATCAGTCATAGTTGCTGCTGCTCCATTGCTTGCAGTTATGCTAATTCCTACTTGCTTCATTGTAGCAATAACAACTTGTTGAACTGCTTCATCTATTTGTCTTCCAGCTATAACGTTAAATTCAAAGCTTAATTTAACCCCATCTTTTTCCCTTATGCCATCAGAACCTGCTTTCCACCCTGCTTCTTCTAAAACAGATTTTGCTTTATCTAAGCTATATTCATATTTTGTTTTTGGCTCTGTATAATATGGATCCATTGGCATCCAAGGTGAATCCCAAGCTACAGGTATTCCACCAAATAATTGATCTACTATACCTTTTTTATCTATTGCATAAGCAAATGCACGGCGAACTGCTACATCATTTAATCCTGGTTTTGTAGTGTTAAAATCTAAATATCTCCATGAGTTAAGTGGATTTGTTATTAATTTAGCACCTTTTATAGAAGAAACTTCATCTTTTCTTGTATATGGAAGGTTCATAACATAATTAACTTCTCCAGTTTTAAGCTGTGCTATTGAAGTGTTTTGGTCAGTTATCATCTTAAATACTATACCATCTAAATATGGCAACCCTTCTTCATGATAGTTAGGGTTCTTTACAACTTCAAGATATTCTCCTGGCACCCATTTTTTAAACATAAAAGGTCCTGTGCCTATTGGTTCTCTATTCCAGCCCTCTTGTGCATTTAAGTCTTTACCCTCAAGTACATGTTTTGGCATAATTCCAAATGTAAATAATTGTTCTGCAAAATCTGGATATTGATATTTATAATGCACTACAACGGTATAATCGTCAGGAGTGTCTATTGATTCTATTTCATCTACTCCTTGCTTACTTTCTGCTAAAAAAGCTTCATTTTTAAGGGCTTCCCATGTAAATTTTACATCAGCAGATGTAAATGGTTTTCCATCATGCCAAGTTACATTTTGCTTTAAATTATATGTTATATCCATTTTTCCATCATCTAAAACTTTAATTAATCCATTGTCTAATGAAGGCACTTCTTTTGCAAGTCGAGGTTTATAAATCATGTTACCATCAGGAACTACTAACCCTTCTATAATAGTTGTAGATGGCTCCCCAGAAAGGTGAGTAGAATATGGATTCATAGTATCTGGTTCACTAGGAAACGCCACAACTAAAGTTCCACCATATTTATCATCTTTTACTTCACCTGAAGTAGTAGCAGTAGTATCTCCTTGAGACTGAGTTTGAGTAGTAGCTGTGGTATTCTCAGCTGCAGTAGTATTAGTTTGCGTAGAATTATTGTTACATGATGAAAGGATCATTGACAAAGACATTATTGCTGTTAATACATACTTTAATTTTTTCATAATTCATACTCCTTTTTTATTTTATTTCACTAAATGACATGCTACAAGGTGATTCTTGTTTATCTCTCTAAGTTCTGGTTCTTCTTTTTTACATATATCCTTACATTCTCTGCATCTTGTATGAAATCTACACCCTAAAGGAGGATTTACAGGGCTTGGTATATCCCCTTCTAAAATAATTCTTTCCCTTTCACTATCTGGATCAGGATCTAATGCTGCTGACATTAATGCTATGGTATATGGGTGCTTTGGGTTATTATATATTTCATCGCCATTTGCCATTTCAACTAGTTTACCTAAGTACATAACTCCCACATCATCGCTAATATGACGCACAGCGGAAAGCCCATGAGCAATAAAAATATACGTTAAATTCATTTCTTTTTTTAACTGCACTAATAAATTTAATATCTGTGCTTGAATTGAAACATCTAAAGCAGAAACTGGCTCATCACATATAATTAACTCTGGATTAACTGCTAAAGCTCTCGCAATGCCAATGCGCTGTCTTTGTCCACCTGAAAACTCGTGAGGATATCTTTTAGCGTGAAAACTTCTAAGTCCAACCATTTCTAAAAGCTCTTTAACTCTTAAATCCTTCTTTTGTCCTTCTGCTATATGATGAATATGCAAAGCTTCTCCAACTATTTGACCTATAGTCATTTTGGGATTTAATGATGAAAATGGATCTTGAAAAATTATTTGCATTTGCTGCCTCAATAATCGCATTTGCTTTTTACTTAGCTTTAATATATTAGTACCTTTAAACCATATTTCTCCATCAGTTGCTGTTTCTAATCGCAGAATAGTTCTTCCTATGGTACTTTTCCCACAACCTGACTCTCCAACAATACCTAAAGTTTTACCTTTACTTAAAGAAAAACTTACAGAATCAACTGCTTTAACATTTTTTTGTTCACTTTTAAATCCTTCTCTTTTAAGCGGATAATACTTTTTAAGATTTACAATTTTTAAAAATTCATCGCTTGTCAAAATTTAGCCTCCTTTTGTCTAAGCCAGCATCTTACAACTGTATTGCTAGCTGTTTTAGTAAGTTCTGGAGGTTTTTCTTTGCATATATTAATAGCAAAATCACAACGAGGTGCAAATCTACAACCCTTTGGCATTTCCAAGGGATGGGGTACTACCCCTGGTATTATTTTTAATTCATCAACTTTTCCATCCATTTTAGGTATTGAATTTAAAAGCCCAATTGTATAAGGATGTTGTGGTTTTTTAAAAAGGGAATGAACATCGGCCTCTTCTACAATTTGACCTGCATACATTACTATAACTCTTTCTGTCATTTCAGCTACTACGCCTAAATCATGGGTTATTAACACCATAGCCATGCCAAGTTCTTTTCTTAATCCCTTTATCAAACTTAATATTTGTGCTTGAATAGTAACATCAAGTGCAGTAGTTGGCTCGTCTGCAATTAATAGCTTTGGATGACAAGAAAGCGCAATAGCTATCATTACACGTTGCCTCATGCCACCAGATAACTGATGGGGATATTCATTGACCCTCTTCTCAGGTAATGAAATGCCAACAAGTTTGAGCATTTCAATAGCCTTTTTGTGAGACTCAAGTTTTGATAACCCTTGATGAATCTGTATTGCCTCTGAAATTTGTCTTCCACATGTAAATATTGGATTTAAAGATGTCATAGGTTCTTGAAATATCATTGCAATTTCATTTCCCCGTATTTTCCTCATTTCATCCATTGACATGCTTAGTAAATCTTTACCTTCAAATAAAATTTTTCCCTCAATTTTAGCAGGTGGAGTTTTTAATAATCTCATAATAGACATTGAAGTTACACTTTTACCACAACCTGACTCTCCAACAATCCCTAAACTTTCACCTTTAAAAACTTCTAAATTTACTCCATCTACAGCTACAACTATACCATCATCTGTTTTAAAACTTGTACGTAAATCTGATACTTCAAGCAAAGGTCCACTCATTTTTCTAAGCTCCTTCATCTAAAAAGTTGCATGCTTTGCACTGTATGTAACCTTCCATAAATATATTTAAAATAATCTGACTTTCTTTCTACTGGAACATTTCTCCATACTTCAAATGTACCTTGATCTCCTCTTAAGTAAGACCAAATAAGTGCAGCTCTTGATTTTTCTTTTATAAATCTCATTCTGCCTTCAATCCATCCTTCGCCACCTGTTAAAGCATTTTTTCTAAGCCAACTTTTAATTTCCTCTTCACTTTTATTTTCCATATGCATCATATATGATGTAGTTGTTCCAAGTGCTGATCTTAAATTAGATATGATCATTGATACCCTATCATCATCATTTTCAACCCAATCAATAAACTCTATGCCTGCATCTGCAATACCTTCAAACGTAGATGAGCTTGAATGATTTACCACTGACAATAAACCATCTGCTGCTGCTACACCTTTTTCATAAAGCGATTTTCTTAATGAAAATTGCATAAAATGTCCTGGATAACATTCATGGCACACAAGATGTTTTAAACCTGGCATTGTAAGAATTGGATCTATATTAATCCAAACTGTCCTATTTTCATAATCACTCCTAGCATTATAAGGAGCCTCTGTCTCTGTTTCACATTTATAATAATCATTTTCAGGAAGATCTAATATTTTTCCAGTTTTTTCACGAGCAATTTCCATAAGCTCAGTCATAACTTGTTTTACAGAATCTGCAGGGACCTTATTTCTCTTTTCCCACTCTCTAGCCTGATTTTCTAAATCTCCTGAATAGCCCATTGAATTTAGCATAGATCTTAGTTTGACCTTATCTTGCTCAATTTCAAAATTTGATGCAGGAAAAGGATTTACATGCAAAAACATTCCAACTTGAGATGTAAGTGATTCAAGATTGCCCTGCCTAAAAGCACAAAATGAATCAAGAGATATGCAGCTTTGAGTATAGTATAATCTTCTATCTTCCTCCTCTAGTTCAAAAGCATAAGAAACTAACTCCTTTAACCTCCTTCTACAATCATCATAGCTATTAAAGCTTTCTTTTTGATTAAATCCCATATTAACTACTACAAGTCCATCTATACTTCCTGCAACTCCTATTTCTTTTCTATAAAGTTCATCTATTCCCATAGTCACCTTTGCTAATTGTTCACCAAATCTTAAAGTCTTTTCACTTAACATATAAAACACCTCCACATAATAATTACATACCTCTTCTTGGGTCTGTTGCATCTGTCAGCCCATCGCCCAAAAAGTTTATAGATAGTACAGTAAATAAAATAAACATTCCAGGTATTATAGCAAGCCATGGAGCTGTCATTATATAGCTTTGGGCACCTTGGAGCATATTGCCCCAGCTAGCTGTAGGTGGATTAATTCCAACTCCAAGAAAGCTTAAAACAGATTCAAGTATAATAGCTCGTCCAACGGTAAGCGTTGCAGATATGATAATTGCAGCAAAAGCATTCGGTATTATATGCAGAAAAATTATCCTAAAATCGTTATTTCCTAAAGCTCTAGCAGCTGTCACAAAATCCAAAGTTCTTAATGTTAAGAATTGACCTCTTACAAGCCTTGCAGTAGACATCCAGTTAAAAAGGCCAATTATTATAATTAAAAAAAAAGGATTAGGTTTAAAAATCGCTCCTAAAATCATAAGCAGTGGCATAACTGGTATTGTTAAAGCTAAATCTGTAAAACGCATTAAAATAGAATCTATAATTCCTCCATAATATCCTGAAATAGCTCCAATAACACTCCCAATAGTAATTGCTGCAAAAGCGCTGAAAATCCCAATTGAAATAGAAACTCTTCCACCATAGATTATCCTTGTAAAAACATCTCTCCCAATATCATCGGTTCCAAATAAATGCTCTAAAGATGGCGGCTTTAATATAGAAGATAAGCTTATTACATCTGGATCATATTTTATAAAAAACGGAAGGATCATAACAATAAGTATCAGAATTAATAATACAGAAGAACCAAATATAGCAAGTTTATTTTTCTTAAATCTAGTAAGTGATTGTTGAAAAGGACTTCTAACTGTAAATTCTTCTTCTTTTAAGTTATTTTTTTTATCTTTTTTACTTTTCATGGTGCACCTCATCAATACTTAATTCTTGGGTCAAGCAAAGCATAAATTAAGTCTGCTAATAGATTACTTATAATTACAAGCATCGCATCAATGATTAATATCCCCATAAGAACTGGATAATCTAATTTATTTAAAGAATCTACAAAGAAACGTCCCATTCCTGGCCAAGCAAATACAGTTTCAGTAACCACTGCTCCAGAAAAAAGTGCAGGTATGTCCAGTGCAACAATTGTCATAAGAGGAACTAAAGCATTTCTTAATACGTGTGAAGAAAGTACAGTCCTTTCTGGTAATCCTTTTGACCTTGCAGTTCTTACATAGTCTTGATTCATAGAATCTATAAAGCTAGTTCTTGTATATCTACTCCAACTTGCTATGTAAATAATAGCAAGTACAAAAGCAGGCATAATTATATGTGCAACAGTATCTTGAATTGTACCTGCTGCTGCTCCAATAGATGATCTTCCAGCTGAAGGAAGCCATCCAAGCTTAACAGAAAACAGCAGCTGAAGCATAAGCCCAAACCAAAAAACCGGCATGGAAATCCCTAAAAAGGAAAGCGTTGTAGTTGTATAGTCAAACAAACCATTTTTATAAATTCCTCCAAAGACTCCCATAGGTATACCAATAATAGCTGCAATTAAAAATGCTGTGAGCGTAAGTTGCACCGTAGGCCCGACCCTTTCCTTTAAAAGATCAAGGACTGGTCTTCTGCTGTTATAGCTTACACCCCAATCTCCTTTTAATATGTTTCCAAACCAAATAACATATCTAACAGGAATTGGCTTATCAAAGCCATAATGAACCTTTATTTTTTCAATTTCTTCAAAGGATACATTAGGATTTTCTAAATACATATCAAATGGATTTCCTGGCATTGATTGTATTAAAGCAAAAATAATTATTGATACCCCGATCATTAAAGGAATAGCACTTAATAATCTTCTTATCATATACCTAAGCATTAATATACCTCCTAATTTACAGGGTTATTTTATCTATTACACCATTTCCTTTTGAAACACCTATTAAAAAAAGTAATCCAAGTGAAATTTAACCTGCTCTACCATATGGCCAATGTTACCTTCTCCTGCAAATTTATTCATATCAAAAAAATTTGTATTTTTTAAATCTATCCAATGCAGAGTGTTGGCTTCTTCTATAAGCTTTACATCACGCAAAAGCTTTCCTGCATATACTTTAACCTCACACTGGCTTAAAGGATAGTTAAAATCCATTAAATGTTTTAAGCATATATCATCACTTGAAATACCTGTTTCCTCAAACAATTCACGATAGGCACTAAAAAGACAATCTTCACCCTTTTCTATTTTGCCACCAACTAAATTGTAAAGGCCTTTATAAGGATCCTTAGATCTAAAACACATAAGTATTTTATCTAAACTAAAATTATAAACCATGATTATATTATAAGATTGAAACATTTATACCATTTCCCTTTGGAACATCCCAACTGATTTCCCAAATTCAAAATCTTTATAAGAAGATTTAAATAAGGCTCTTTCTATTGCTGCTAAGGTTGCAATCAATTCATGAATATCAGCGTTGCCCATGTGTCCAAATCTAAACATCTTTCCAGTATAAGGTCCAAGACCACCTGCTACAAGTATTCCTTCCTCTAGAGCTTTTGCCCTAAATGTTGCATCATCAACACCTTCTGGATAAATTAAATTTGACAAAGTTACAGCTCTGTAAGGTTCTTTTGCAAGTACTTTAAACCCAATGGCTTCAAGCCCTAATCTTATAGCTGTGCTATTTTTTTCATGCCTTAAAAATCTTTCCTCAAGGCCTTCTTCTTTCATAATTCTCACTGATTCCTTAAGAGCCCAAACTAAATTAATAGCTGGTGTTGCAAAATACTTTGCAGGATTATCCATTATAGGCTGCCATTTATCAAAATCCACATAAAATTCAGGAATAATTCCTAAGGATTTTCTTCTCTCTATTGCCCTTGGTCCTGCCCATAACATATAAAGTCCTGGTGATACTCCAAAGGCTTTTTGAGATGCGGTAAATAAAATATCAATGCCAAAATCATCTACATATTCTATCTCTGCTCCAGTTGCACACACTCCATCAACTATATACATTGTATCAGGGAATTTTTTAAGCATTTCTCCTATTTCTTTAATCTTGGCCCTAACTCCTGTTGATGTATCAACGTGGGTTACAGTAATTGCTGCATACTTTTTCTCATTTAATTTTTTCTCTATTTCAGAAGTAGGAACTACATCTCCCCATTCCGATGATAAAACATCTACATTTAAACCCTTTCTTTCACAAAGATCAATAAACCTATCACCAAAAAATCCATGGCTTACAATTAATACATTATCTGAAGATTTTGTGGTATTTGCTATAGCCATTTCCATTGCAAGAGTTCCTGAACCTGCAACTACAAATACTTCGCCTTTTGTTTTAAACATTACCTTTAAATCTTCAATAACACTTTTATAATCTTTTACAAAGTCAGGGTCTCCATATCCTGCTACCTCTTTTGCCATTTGTTCCCTAATGCTTGATACTACAGGTGTTGGACCTGGTATCATTACTAACCTCTTTGGACTTAACATCTAATTACCCCCTATTTATACCCTTTTTGAATATTTATTATATCTCTTAAAATGGATGCTGCAGCTTCTCTAACTCCAGAAGCTCCTCCTATTATAATTAATTCTCCTAATGTATCTGAAACATATTTAACTGCTTTATTTTTTCCTGAAACATTATATAATGGATGGCTTTCTAAAATGGATTCTGGCTTCACTGTCATTATTAGTTTTTCATCCTTTATTTCTGTTTTGCCAATTAATTTTATTTTCTTACCTTGATCTTTAGCTTTTTTAATGTCATCTGGTTTGATATTTGTAATCCCTTCAATAATGATATCGCCTAAAGTCTTATTTTCACCCATAATTGCATTTGTAAGTATTAAAAGCTTTGAAGCTGTGTCAAATCCTTCAACATCTAAGCTGGGATTTGTCTCTGCAATTCCTAATCTTTGAGCTTTTAATAGCGCATCTATATATGTTGATCCGTATTGTTCCATTTCGTCTAAAATGAAATTTGTAGTGCCATTTAAAACCCCCTCAATGGATAAAACTTTAGCACCAGCTAAATCAATTAATCCTGCATTTACTGAAGGAAGGGCTCCTCCTGTTGTACATCCTATTCCAAGCTGCACCAAATTCTCTTTTGCAATTTTCTTAAGTCCATGGTAGTCAAGCAATATAGGACCTTTATCAGAAGAAACAACATGAATTTTATTTTGAAGCGCTTTTCTTATAAATGATATCCCAGGTTCTCCAGTTTCTTTATTTGTCGGTGTCATCACAACAATGAGATCTACATCTTTATTTTTAATTAAAACATCAAAATTTACATCGCTATTTCCACCATTTTTAAATTTAGTTATATCTTTTTCGAGTTTAATAAATTCAGTTATTTCCTTTAAATCTATGCCCTGCTTGTCATATATTCCTCCGTAATATTCCAGAATATATTTAACCTTAATATTTAAAATTTCTTCCTTTTCAAGTAGAAGTTTAAGAAACGCTTTTCCAACTCCGCCACATCCAATTACAGCAATATCCATAATATAAATCACCCTTTATAAAAATTAAGCTAAATAATCACTTAAAATACTTTTTAATATTTTTAAGTTTTCTTCAGAAATTTGTTTTAGCGGCCTTCTAACATATCCACCTTTATACCCTAAAATATCAAGTGCTGCTTTTAGAGCTGGTATTCCAAATTGGTTTGTCACTGCATTATTAATTGCTATCATCTTTAATTGAAGCAATCTAGCTTTTTCGTATTCTTTATTTTTATATAATTTTACAATCCTTATGCAATCTTCTGGTAAAATATTTGCAAGCGCTAAAGTTGCCCCTCTTGCTCCAACACATAAGGCTGGAAACAAATATCCTGCATTTCCTGCAAACACTGCAAAATCATCGTGAGTGTCTTTTACTATTTGTTCAAGCTGCACTATATTTCCTGATGTATCTTTAATTCCAACAATATTTTTGTGCTTTGAGGCTTTAGCTATTAGATTTGTAGATAAATTAATTCCAGTATTACCAGGCATATTGTATAACATTACAGGTACTGGGGATTTATCTGCAACATTTATAAAATGATCTAAAAGTACATCATCTTTCATAGATCCTTTATAATAATTAGGAGGCAATAATAAAACTGCGTCAGCACCAACATCTGCAAATTTTTTGCTAAGTTCAATGGTATGCTTTGTAGACTCACAAGTAGCTCCTGCAATCACCTTTTTATTTTTATTGAAATTCTCTTTAGAAAATTTAACAACCTCAATTTTTTCATCTTCACTTAAATAACAAAATTCACCATTTGATCCCAGTACCACAATGCCATCAAGTTCAGTTTCTCCCCATTTATCTAAATTGTGCTTCATGCTTTTATAATTTATTTCTTCATTTTCATCAAATGGAGTTACTATTGGTGTATATATACCTTTAAAAGAATTCATAAGATACCTCCTATTTCAATAAATAAAATGCTCTTTCCATTCTGTCTGCTGCTTCTTTAATATTATCCATGGAATTTGAATATGAAATTCTTAAATTTTCTTTAGCATAAAAATCTTCCCCTGATACTACTGCTACATGTGCCTCTTCTAGTAAAAATGTTGCAATATCTTTTGATGTTTTCATTTCTTTACCTTTATAAACTTTTCCAAAAAATTTTGAAACATTTGGCATAAGATAAAATGCACCTTCAGCATTTGCACAGGTTACTTTATCTATGCTTTGAAGTCTATTTTGTAAATATTCTCTTCTCTTTGAAAACTCAATTCTCATTTCTTCAATGCTATTTTGTGGACCAACAAGAGCTTCTATACATGCTTTTTGAGTTATAGAATTTGCTCCAGATGTCATGTGACCTTGTATATCATTCATTCCTTTTATAACATCTTGTGGCCCTGCAGCATACCCCATTCTCCAACCAGTCATGGCATAAGCTTTTGAAAACCCATTTATTATAATGGTTTTTTCCTTTACTTCTTCTGAAATTGATGCTATGCAAAAATGCTTTGCATCACCGTAAATTAACTTTTCATACACTTCATCTGATATAATATAAAAATTATATTTTAACGCTAAATTAGAAAGTTTCCTAAGTGATTCTTCGCTATAAACTGCTCCAGTAGGGTTATTTGGTGTGTTAATTAAAATAGCTTTTGTCTTATTTGTAATAGCTTTCTCTATTTTTTCAAAGTCTAAAGCAAAACCTTTGCTTTCATCTGTTGAAACCAGTACAGGAATTGCACCAGCTATTTTTATCATTTCCACATAGCTAACCCAACATGGTGTAGGTATTATAACCTCATCTTTTTCATCACAAATAGCTAATATTGAATTTGCAATTGGCTGTTTAGCTCCAGTTCCTACTATGATCTGTGAAGGGTTATATAAAACATTATTATCATTTTTTAATTTATCTGCAATTTTCTTTCTTAATTCCAAAATCCCAGGAACTGGCGTATAGTGAGTAAAACCCTCATCAATAGCCTTTTTTGCTGCTTCACAAATGTTTTTAGGTGTAGTAAAATCTGGTTCCCCTACATTTAAGGAGATAATATCAATACCATTTGCTTTAAGTTCTGCTACTTTTGCTGTTAATTCTAAAGTTGCTGAAGGGAACATGTTTTTTACAAGTTTGCTGACCATTTTTCCTCCAAAATATATTTTTATTTTATATACCAAATTTCTGTTTGAGGACTACATATAAATTTAGCACAATCCTCTTCTACCACTACCATCTCTTCTAAAGCAACAACTCCCCTCGATGTTTCCATAAACAATTCAAGCGTAAATACAAATCCAATTTCAATTGGCCTATCAGTTAAATCTCCAAATGTATTGCTTTTTTGTGATAAAGATACAGCACCATCATGAAGAGCTCTTCCAACAGTATGTCCTGAACCTCTAGAATATGATACTCCATGTTTTGCCATGCTATCCCTTGAAAGTTTATCTATATCAGATCCCTTTACACCAGGTTTACATCTCTTTCTCGTTTCATCAATGGTATCTTTTAAAATATTAAAGGCATTTAATACCTCATCTGGTGCGGTTTCCTCACCATCATCTAAAGCATACCAAGTTCTTTGAAAATCTGTAGCATATCCATTTTTCTTTATTCCAAAGCTAACATGAAATACATCACCTTTTCTTATGGCATTGTCAGTAGGTGTTACCATTCCTTGATTAGCTCTTTTGCCAGCATGAACAAGTGGACAGCAGTGATTATCCCATGAAGAAGTAGCTCCTCTTTTTTTCATCTCATCTTGGCAATATTTATAAACATATCCATCAGTTATACCTACTTTTAAAAAATTGTCAATGCTTTTGCAAATTTCATGTATTTCAGAAAGATTGCTTTTGATTATAGAAAGCTCCATATTTGTTTTTCTTCCGCGAATTGCTCTTATTGCCTTTCCCATTTGTATTTTTTGTTCATAGTTTGTACCACTTAAAGCATTCATCAACCTAAAATACAATCCCACAGTTAATCCATCTGTTAAAGGATCATATAAATCGCAATTAATATCAATTACATTTGGATTTAAATTTAAAATTATCTCTTTAAGCTTAATGTCAAAATCATCTGCATAGCCTATAACTTTTGTAAATATTTTGGTAAGTTCAACTCCAATTACATCTGCATTTCTAACTAAAGCAATTCTCTCTCCTGTTTTAACAAAAAAGAATGCTGAAATTCCCATAACATTTATAGGCAAAATAAGTCTAAGAGCAGGATCGCAAACATCAGAAGTTTCCCTTCCAAGTATAAGCCAAAGATCAATATCTAATTCATTTAAAATTTCCTTTATTTGATTTGACTTCTCTAAATATAATTTATTATCCAAAAAAACACCCCTTAATTTAAGATCTAAGCCTTGTTCTATAAATGCACATATCTCCTCTAGCATAAGAATGACAATATTCTACTGGTCTTGAATTCTCATCATAAGAAGTACAATTAAACATAAAAGCAGGAAGCCCTACTTCCACCTCTAGAAGCTTTGATATTGGTTCAGCAAGCTTGACTAATGTTAAAGTTTGCCTTGCCTCAACAATGGTTATATTATACAAATCATAAATAGTTGTAAGAGAATAAACGTTCAAATCATAATCTAAAATATTAGGTGCATACTTTACAGGAATATATATATCATCAACTTGTATTGGTATATCATTTGCAAAAATAAGCCTCGTTAAACAAAATATTGGGCTGTCTTTATCAACATTAAGCTTTCTTGAAAGATGTTCATAGCATGGTACAACTTCTTTATTTACTATTACAACTTTAGCATCTAAATTTTTGTTTTTAATTCTCATTGTAAAACCTTGTAAACTAAATAAATTCCAAGTTATCTTTTGATTTACAACATAAGTGCCTTTTCTCGGTACTGATCTTAACCATCCTTCTCTTATTATTTCAGTTATGCTTTCCCTTACTGTTGATCTATTTATTCCAAGTTCAGCGGATATTGCTCTTTCTGAAGGTAGTTTATCTCCCACTTTATAAGTCCCATCTAAAATTTTGTTTCGTATATACTCTTTTAATTGTGCTTTAAGAGTGGAATTATTATCCATTTATCCTCCTTCAAATAAGTACAGATTCATATAAAAATCTTTCACCAACAGTAATCTGTACAGAATATTCAATAGGCTTGCCAGATCTTTCATATGAAACAGATTTTAATAAAAACACTGGTTTTGATTCAGATATTTGAAGTAATTTAGCTTCTTCTTGTTTGGGGTAAACAATTTCAATTTCTTCTTCAGCAAGTTCATATTTTACACTTGCTATTTCTTCTACAATTTCGTAAAAATATTTGTTTGTAAAATCATATTTGTCTATATCCGAAATTAGAGATTTTGATATATAACTTGTTTTAATTATCATTGGATCTGAATTTATATAAAATAATTGCGATAATACGAATACTGATGATGCAAGCGGCACTTTTAAAGATGATGCCACTACTTTGGTAGCTCGGTGAAAACCTTTAGAAATAATTTGATTTGTAACAATATAACCTGATTCGCTTAAACTCTCAATGAAAGAATTAAGCTGCCAAAGGCTTTGTCTATATCTCCTAGGAGATGCATACCATCCTTTTTCATTTGGCTTAGTGTAAACCATCCCTTCATACATAAGCTGCTTTAAGGCTCTAGAAGTAGTCAGGCGATTGCACTTATTTAAGATGCTTAGTTCAATTTCTGATGGAAGCCTTGAATATGGTTTTATACCTTCTGTTTCTATGTAGGATGCAATTTGCCTTGCAACTTTGTGAGATTTTTTACTTGGCATAATATGCTCCTTTCAATAAATGAATCTTTTCTGGTTTGTACCATACCAGATATAATTTTATTATACAAAAATAAATTTACTTGTCAACGTAAATTTATAAATATTTTTTTATAAATATAATTTATTTATATGATTTTTATGTTGACATACGAAAAAAATTGGATTATTCTAAAGCCAATATGTCAGCTGATATAAAATTACTCAGGGGGACTTTAGGTGAATTATGAGCTAAATGACAAAAAAGTCATAATTACTGGTGCTGCTCGAGGTATAGGTAGCGCATTAGTAAACGGTTTTTTAAAACAAGGTGCTAAAGTGATAGCTGTAGATCGCAATGAAAAAGATCTTAATGATACAATTAAAACTATGTCTGGCAATGTTATTCCAGTTTATGCAGATATTTCTATAGAAAAAGATGTTATTAATATAATGGATGTTTGTTATAAAAACTTTGGCGGTTTAGATATATGTGTTAATAATGCTGCTGTTGCACCCCATACGGCTTTACTTTATGAAAGGGTAGATGTTTGGGATAAGGTTTATGCTATAAATTGTCGAGGAACTTTTTTAGTTACTAAAGAAGCAGCTAAACTTATGATAAAATCTAATTGTGAAAGTGGAAGAATAATTAACTTCTCTTCTGGAGCTTCTTTAAAAGGGGGAGAAGGGAGCTGTGCTTATGCTTCTAGTCGTGCAGCAGTTGAAAGTTTTTCAAGATGTGCTGCCATTGAGCTTGCTCCATATAATATACTTGTTAATTCTGTTAGTCCTGGTCTTATAGACACTCAGGTAAAACCATATAAAGATCATATGGCAAAAAGCTTAGCTCTGCGCATACAAGCATTACCATTAGGACGTTCTGGACAAGCAGATGAGGTTGTAGAAGTTGTATTATTCTTATCATCAAAAGCATCAAGCTATATAACTGGATCTGTTTATCATGTAGATGGTGGAAGCTCTATTGGTTCAAGGGCAACTGGTTTAGTAATAGATGACGATATTAGATATGATTGGGTTACAGGCAATATAAGAGATTAAAATTATAATAAAGGTGGTAATATTCATGAAAGAAAAATTGCGTGTTGGTATAATTGGAACTGGTAGGTGGTCTACTCGTGCTCACATTCCAGGTTTTGTTAGATCCGATTTATGTGACGTTGTTTGTTTATGCGATATAGATGAGGAATCTGCAAAACAAAAAGCAAAAATGTTTAATATTCCAGAAATCGAAACTGATGCTTATAAAATGATTCAAAGAAGAGATTTAGATATTATAGATGTTTGCACAAGAGATGAACATGGAGAACTTCATGAACCAATGACATTTGCAGCTCTCAATGAAAATAAACATGTTCTTGTAGAAAAACCTGTAGCAGGTGATTTTAGAAGAGTAAAGGAAGCTGATGCTTTAGCTAAATCTAAAGGATTAAAGACCAAAGTAGGATTGACTTTTAGATATGCTCCTGCTGTTCAATATATGTTTGAATTAGTTAGGGAAGGTTTTATTGGAGATCCTTATGTTTTTAATGGATATGAACAGAATTCTCAATGGCTTGATCCTATGTATCCACAGGATAAGCGTATACATACTATATACCCAACTGGAAAATTAGTAGGAACTGACCTTCGCAAAGAAGCCATTGAAGTTGGTTCTTTAGAGGGATATGGTGCACCTACCATCGATATTGGTCTTGAACTTGTTAATTCTGATATTACTCAGCTTTGCTGTGTAATGGCAAATATGGTTAAAGAAAGAAGGCGCACTAATTTAGACAATCATTTAGAGAGAATAAATTGGGATGATGCTGATATGTTCATTGCTGAATGTGCTAATGGAGCAATTTACTCCATGCAAACTAGCTTTGTAACTGTTGGAAATTATCCTGGAATTGAAGCTCGCATTTATGGATCTAAAGGAGCAATAATAGCAAGATTAGTTGATGAATTTGGTCAAATGCAAACGCTTAAAGTCGCTACAAAAGATTCTGTTGAGTTTAAACAAGTTGAAATACCAAGCCGTTTTTGGAATCCTGGTCATAGGGAAGATGATGCTTGGGATACTGCTTTTTATGGCTGCTTAGTGCAAAACTTCCTTGAGGAAATTTATAATGGTGGAAATAAAAACGAAGGCAACTTTGAACAAAGTGCTAGAGTACAAGAAATAATAAATGCTGCAGAAATGTCTCATAGGCAGCACAAATGGATTGAACTTCCTTTAAAATAATATAAAAAAACTTGAGTCAAGGGCATATCTTGGCTCTTTTTTTTTATGTTATAATCATAATAATATAGGTCTATTTTATACAAAAGGATGTGAGACACATGGATTACAATAGCTTAATCCCACCAAATTTTAGCGGAGTTGTTTCTATAAAGCAAAATTTTAAATCAATATATGAAAAAGCATTTGGGTACTCTGATTTAGCAAATAAAATAGAAAATAAAATTGACACTAGATTTGCCACAGCTTCAGCAGGAAAAGTATTTGTTGCTTCTGGAATTTTAAAGCTTATAGAACAAAATAAATTAGATTTTAAAACAAATATTGGAAGAATACTTAAATTTGATTTAAATGAAATAGATCCTGAAATTACAATAAGGCAACTTCTTAGCCATACTTCTGGTATTCCAGATTATTTTGATGAATCTGTTATGAACGATTATTCAGAATTGTTTAATGAATTTCCAAATTATAAAATTCGCACATCATCTGATTTAATTCCACTTTTTATTAAAAAACCTATGATGTATAAACCTGGAGAGAAGTTCCAATATAATAACACTGGATTTGTTGTTTTAGGGCTTATCATTGAAGAAATAACAGGAAAAGCTTTTGATGAATATCTTAAAGATGTGATTTTTAAGCCTTGTGGAATGATTGACACTGGATATTTTGAATTAGATAGATTACCTGCAAGATGTGCAAACTCTTATATTTTTGACGAAACTCGTAAAGAATATTACACAAATATTTACAGTGTTGATGTTAAAGGTACAGGAGCTGGTGGTGCATTCACTACAGCAGAAGATATTTCAAGGTTTTGGAAAGGACTTTACAATAGCAATATAATAGATAAAGCCCTGTTAAATGTGATGACAACTCCTAAAGTTAATGAGGAATGTTATGGCTATGGTGTTTGGCTTAAAAAGACTTCTGATGGTACATTTATTCCTTGGATTCAAGGATGTGACCCAGGTGTTAGCTTTATTTCATCATTTAATCAAAAGGATAAAAAGATCATAACATTATTAAGCAACTTTTGCGATAACGTTTGGCAAATAAGTAGAACAATTAGTTTATAGAATAAATGCTTATATTAATCTATGTTATAATGTATAATAATTATAGATTATATGGAAATAAGGGGTGATTTTACATGATTATTACAACTACATCAAATATAGAAGGTAGTAATATAAAAGAATACAAAGGCATAGTTTTTGGAGAAGTTGTTGCTGGCATAAATTTTGTAAAAGATTTTGCAGCTGGCCTTGCAAATATATTTGGTGGCCGCTCTCAAGATTACGAAAATGAACTCATTCAAGCAAGGCAGCAAGCTATTTCAGAAATGGCAAATAGAGCAAGTTCACTTGGTGCAAATGCAGTAATTGGCGTAAAAATCGACTATGAAGTTTTAGGTTCTTCAAATAATATGATGATGGTCATTGCTTCAGGCACAGCTGTGTTCTTCTAATATTTTACAATAAAAACTACGTACCTAAATAAAATTCCCAAAAACAATTTTACTTAGGTACCAAATTAATCTATTTATAAAACAATTTTGATAATAAAAAAAATATAGTAACTGCTACTGATATAAAAAAAATGAAATAATAAACAGATGATATTTTAAATTTTATCTTTATTTTGTAAAAAAGCTCTTTCATTTCATTCTTCCTTAATGCGCCCTGCGCAAACAATATGATCCAGCCAATAAGGGGTATTAATATTTTCAAATCCTACAGGATCTCCCGCATGAAAAATCTCCATATTTCCTTGATAGATACCTACATGGGTTATAAACTCGCTTGTAGGATAAGTTTTTTTAAAGAAAATTAAATCTCCTGGAATGGCTTCTGAAATTGGAATGTGATCCATATAGTTATACTGCTGCTGCGCCGTACGAGGTATATTAATTCCAATGCTCTTGTAGCACCATTGTGTGAAATTTGAGCAATCAAAAGTAATTGGAACCCCATTTTTAAAAGTAATATCTCCAAAAAAATATCTTTTACCTTCTTGCTTTAAGGCTTCCTTCATTAAACCTTGAAATCTAGAATTAGCACTTTTATAATCATAATCATTATTAAAAACTGAAAAGTATCTAAATACATGATCTACGTATAAATCATCTCCATAGCTCTTCCATCCGATACGAAAAATATATACATTTATTACAAAATATAGACATTTCTACTATAGCACGACTTATATCTTTCAAATTTCGTCTTGTGCTTTCCTGATTCTTAGAGTCTGGTTTTGCTAAAAGGCTACTTCCATTTGGTATAACTCTCCACAGGCTTAAATTCCCTAGTATCGTTAGGTACATGTCTAAGGCTTAGTTTACGTTAAGTTTCTTAGACTGAATAATTTGCTAAATTTATTGCAGCATTTAAATCTCTATTAAGTTTAAATCCACACCTGCACATAAAAATTCTTTCTTTAAGTTTTAAATCGGATTTTATTTCACCACAACAAGAACAAGTTTTTGATGAAGGAAACCATCTATCAGCTTCAACAAATTCAATACCATACTTTTCACAT
>JAVBPD010000003.1:0-43824 GCA_031549885.1 Clostridiaceae bacterium | reverse complement strand
TAATACGCTTTTTATTCTAGAGAGAAGTTCCATAGGGCGAAAAGGCTTTATAATGTAATCATCTGCTCCAAGGTCAAGACCTGTAACTACACTTATTTCATCATCGGATGCTGTTAAAAATATTACAGGACTGTTATGGATACACTTTGCGGCAGTGCAAACAGCATATCCATTTCCATCAGGAAGTGAAATGTCTATTATAAGCAGATCATATGGGTTGTTATTTATTTTATCTATGGCTGAGCTTTGACCGTTTGCTATTGTAACTATATAGCCTTCCTTAGTAAGCAAAAGAGATAGGTTTTTAGATATATTTAAATCATCTTCAACTAAAAGAATTTTATTCATCAATATTTCCCCAATCATCATAATTATATCTAAAGCTTATTAAACCACAATTCTAAAATCAAGGTTTTTTAAAAAAGTGTTACAAGCTTTTTAAAAATCTTTTTTAAGGCTTTTACTCATTCGACTTTATTTTTATGTATTTTAAACGTGGCAAAATAGACCTCTCCATATCTGTCACATTGAGTCATACGAATAGTCCTTCACAGGCTCTTCTTTGTCTAAAGAGGAATTTAATCTTTAGGCTCTCCTTGTTTTTAATGTATAGCTTTAGGCTATGGATTTATTCCATAAGGATATGCACCCTTAGCTATAAAGCCTTATTCAGTTACCTATGATCATTTTGCATATAATGCGCTTATTTGTTTAACAGTTAATTTTCCCACTACTTTTTCATCTATTAATTTCTTCTTTAAATAAAAATTCATGTTCTCTTTGTCATATCTAACTTTGCAATATTGATCTATATTATCTACTTTAAACTTTCCAGCAAGGGTTGTAACTGCATATTTTCTTATATCTATTAGCGACCCAATAGCTTTTTCTAATATCTCCTTGTGGATTTCTATTGTAAAAGTTATTTTCTGTGGTATTAATTCCTTTGATTTTTCTATTCTTGATTTTAATTTTTCTATAGTTAAATTGTCATCTTGTGTTATGAATTTCATCCTTAAATAACAATTTAATTCGCTAAAGTCCATATTCTCTAAAATTGCCTTTTGAACTTCTGTATTAACTTTTGCAAGTAGCCTCGCTATTTGTAGTGTTATCCTCTTTTCTAATAAAAGGGTCATAACCTCTTCAGAAAGCCTTTTTTAAACAAGAAAATTGTAAATTGAAGACTTGCTCATAAAAAATTCATCAGCTAAAGCCTGGACAACATCAGCTTCACTTCTAAATTGTTTTGATCTTTTCATAAGTTCATGTCTTTCTAAGATCATTTTTATAAATACATCTTGAGGAATAGTTCTATAAGAGAAATTAAGATCAAGCATAAGAGATCTGATATAATATTCATCTGTTTTTTCATCATCAAGTATAAAGCAAACAGGATATTTATATTTTTCTTGAGGATCTTTAAGATAGAGGTTTTTTAAAGCTAGGACTCGATTACGCCCTGATATTATTGTTAGTTTGTGATAATTAGGATGTTTTAATAAGATAATTGGATTAATTAAACCGATATTTTCAATAGATGCCATTAAAGATATTAATTGAGATGGATTGCACACAGGAAGGTAATTCCAATTGCTAGGAGCCTCCTGCATAAGATCAAGATCAACTCTTTGAATATTTTCCCAAATGTGAATTCCATTTGAAAAATTTTCAAGCCTTGTTTTAATGATTCTCTCTTCATTTTTTCTTCTTATCTCCAAATCTTCTAAAGAAGGAGCAAGTTGTGCAAATTCTTCTTTTTTAGGTTTTAAGGGGTCATTATCAACATATTTACTAGGAAGCAGATAATCTCCAAAACTCTCTTCAATATTAAAACCTTGACCTTTTAGGGCTTTAATAAGATTCATAAATTTCTCCTTTAAAATTTTGTTATTACTATATGTATACTCAAACATTTTAAAAGTATGACACTAACGTATAGAAATATATCCTATATTATGGGAGAAAAAAATTATATTTTAGTACCAAACAACTCTATTCATTACATATTTTTATTACAATTATATATATTTTATAATTAAGGATAATATTGGTTATAAAACAAATTAAATATTTAAATTTACACAGAAGATAACACTAAAGGGGGAACTTTGCAAATGAGAAAATTCAAAAATTTATCCTTATTAACAATTATTTTATTAATTATATCTTCTATCTTTCAACCTAAATTAGCATTTTCAGAAGAAACTGGAAGAGTGTTAAATGGTCTTACAAGATATGATTTAATCGATGCTACTGGTATAGGTGGGCCATCTATTTATAGCGCTGACAAAAAATCCATATCATTTACTTTTCAATTTAATTTTAAATTTAACATCGCTCATGAAAGAACGCTAATGGTAATAGACGTTGAACCTGAACTTGCTCCATATGTAGATCACCTTGAAGTTGTTGATAATATGGGTCACAGCACCACACCAAGAAGCAAATTTTCGCTAAAGCCTACAAGTCCAGGAACTTTTGTGTTTAATACCGAAAGAGCTATACAGACATGTGCTTGTGGTTTTACACATACTGGAATGGCTACAATTGTGTTAAATACACCTGTTGATCAACTTCCAAAGGATATGTATGTATATTCATTAAGATTAGTATTTCCAAGATTAAATAACGAATATGTTAATAGAAGCAGATTACAAGGAGTTATTGAAAAAAATCCTGACAATTATAATATTTTAGATATTGACTATGGGGTATTTAAATCAATTTTAGGATACAATACTGGACGCCCTTTAAGTTCTGATAATACATTGCAAGTAAAATATTGTGTTTCCTTTGCATATGCACCTATTAGATCATGTAATTTCATATTTAAATTTGACCCTCAACTTGTAAATTATATTGACCGTGTAGAAGTATATAGCAGTGTGACAAATGGAGTTGTTTCCTCTGAGTCTATTCCACAAAATGGAATTGTCAGCGTACCTTTAGCAAGTGTATATCCTAGAATTAGTTTTTTTAGAACAATGCCTATAAATGCTAAAGTGTACTTTAAAGATGGAATAACTATTGGTTCATTACCTAATGATTCATATAAAGTAATGACAATGACAACAAGCTCTTCAGTTACAGGATCAACAGCAATATTAAAGAATTCACTTTGCACTACAGGTTTTCTTACACATAATATTAAATAAAAGATCCCTTACTTATTATGGTTTTATTTGTAAGTTTCTGCTATACTGAAGTAACATCTTTGATAAAGCTATTATTTTAGAGTGAGGATAACCATTGAAAAAAGAACTTTTTAATATATTAAAGCAAAGCAGTCTTTGTGAAGGCCTTATAGATGAACAAATCAATCGCCTTGTTGAAAGCAATTTGATAAAATGCACTCGTTATAAACGGGGTGAGATTTTATTTTGGACGGATCATGCTCCTGACAAGCTCATTATGCTTTTATCAGGCAATACCGCCATGGGCAGAGACACCTTTGACGGCAAGCGAAGCCTCAGCAAAAGCAACACGATTCCCGGAGTGCTGATTAACGAGGTGCGACTGTTTTCGCCAAAAAAGCTTTTATGGCAATATGCAGTTGCTTTAGAGGACAGCGAAGTTTTAGAAATTTCTAATAGACTGCTCTTAGAGCCATCTGCAGAATATAGCGATATTCAGGTCATCATGATGCGCAACATGATGGGAACATTTGTAGATAAAATTAATTACCTAGGTGATAAGGTCAGAATCCTTTCCTTCGCCTCAGTGCGAGATCGCATAGCCTTTTATTTGTTTCATGTAAGGGATGAGCATCATCGAATTATGCTAACCGAAACCCGGGAGGAAATTGCTGATTATTTAGGAATCGCAAGACCCTCATTGTCAAGAGAATTGGGTCGTATGCAGGATGAGGGAATCCTGCGCATCACCGGACATAAAGTTGTTGTGCTTGATGAATCGCTGTTTGACAACTTATATGAATAAATTGTAACCATGGTTACAGAGTATAACATCTCCTTTTTGGTAGACTTAGGTCAATAAATCAAAAGGGGATGTTTTTATTATGAAATTAATAGCAATTGAAGAACATTATATGTCTAAGGCTGTCAATGACAAATACATGGAGGTCATGACGAAAAGCGCAAGCCCTGCGGTTAAATGCAGGCTCGGTTTTTTGCAAGACTATTTTAACAATACAAAAGCCATCAGCGATATGGATGAATTGCGCATCTTGATGATGGATAAACAAGGTGTGGATATTCAAGTAATTTCCTACGGCAACAACAGCCCCATGGATTTGCCTGCCGATGCCGCTATTCCATTGTGCAGGCAGGCAAATGATGAGCTTGCAGAGGCGATAAAGCGTCATCCCCACCGTTTCGCAGGTTATGCTGCTTTGCCGGTTGGTGATCCAAAAGCTGCTGCAGATGAACTTTTCCGTGCTGTATGTGACCTAGGTTTCAAAGGTGCATCGCTAAACGGAACCTATAACGGAAGTTTCTTTGATGAGCCAGAGTATTTTCCTATTTTTGAAAGAGCATCTGAGCTTGATGTACCGGTTTATTTTCATCCTGGCTTTGTTGATGAAAATGTAGCCAACCATTACTACAAAGGTAGCAACATCCCTGCTGGCGTAACAGCTACATTTTCTGCATATGGTTTTGGTTGGCATGCAGACGTGGGAATCCATATGATGCGAATGATTCTATCTGGTATATTTAATAAACTACCTAACCTGAAGCTGATTACCGGCCATTGGGGAGAACTTATTCCTTATTATTTTGACCGCATTGACGAAATGATTCCGCAGTCTCTGACCGGATTTGACCGCTCGTTTTCGGAAATTTACAAGGAACATGTCTATATTACGCCAAGCGGTATCGCAAGCAAAGGTCCTGCTATGCTTGCAATAGGTGAAATGGGTTCTGATCATGTGTTGTGGTCTCACGATTATCCTTATGTAAAACGAGATGATATGAAGGATTTTCTGATTGGGTTACCTATAAGCGAATCTGATAAAGAAAAAATTGCGTATAAAAATGCTGAAAAAATATTGAAATTATAGAAAGAAAATTTAATTATATTGATGGAAAAACAAGTACGGGACTTTCCTTACAGAAAGTCCCGTTTAAAGAGGAATTTTTTATTTATTGAGCATCTGGATTATCAATTTCCCCAACTACATCATCTGGAATATTTATAATATTAATTTGTGGTTTAGATTGACTTTGGTCTATATATGAAGCATTAGGATCAACACAAGCTCCATTGTAAATTCCAACTGTGCATAAAGAACTCTTTAATATATCAAATCCGTGAGAAGCTGCTAATTCTGCATAAGCTGTTATACTAAACGTTCCAAGAGTTATATCTGAAAGTGTTAAATCTCTCTTTAAATATACTTTAACATTTATTGGCCAATATTTTGTTTTACAAGCTTTTGGAAATACTGAAACTGCAGGCACTCTAATTGTTCCACTTGTAGTCATATCAGAAGACACGACAAATTTTCCAGTATAAGCATTATAAAAATCAACATGGTCAATATATTCTGTTAAACATGGATCAAATTTAAATACAAAGTTTGTTTTTTTAATTGGATTAGTACATTTTTCATAAACATTGTATTGTAATTCAATAATATTATCTGAAGGTAATGGTCTTCCTAAATAGAATCCCAAGTATGATCCGTATAATCCAAAGTTTTTACTTAGTGTTACATATTGAACTGGCTTTTGTTCAACTACGCCTGTTACCCTAGTCTTATAAACATATTGGAATCCTAAATTTGAATCAACTAATCCTAATCCATAAGCATATTTTTTATTTGGTAAACAATTCACAGATGTTTTCAAATATACAGTAATATCGACAATGGCATAACCTTTCTTAGCAACATCCATAATTGAGAAATAGAATTGTCCTGGCATAGTTGCAACAACATTAAAAAATCCTTTTTTCTTATTTAAACCATTAACTGCAATATGATCAACATAAGGTATTAAAGCAGGTTCTACTTCAAATTGAAAAACTGTTGATAAAATACGCTTCTTTGCTAAAAAATTAAGCGCATATCTAAAATTAAAGCTCATTCCATCGGCTGCGTAATTAGTTGTGCCAGATATACCAGAACTTCTAATTAACTGTTTGCCTTGCATACCACTTACCCCTAATGTAATACCACCTTCAGCAGCAGAAGCTGTTTGAATTTGAAATAAAACAGTTGATAACATCATTAATATTAAAACAAATACTCCCATTTTCTTGAAAATCTTCACTTTATTCGCCTCCTAAAATAATACAACAAACTGATCTTTTATTAACTTAAATAAAATCATATTTTTTAATGAATAATATCGAAATATATTTTAACAATATCCCTCACATATTTACGAAATAATGTAGTATTAACTCAATAAATCGAAAGGAAATTATTAAAAATCTATTAAATCCATCTTATAATAGTTTGTAATGTTTGTCAATTATTTTATGTTTTTTTAAATTTTTTTAAATAAATATTGAAAAATATGTTAAGAAATTGTATACTCATTATAAACATACTTAACAACTAAATGAAATCTTAAAGTTTCATCAATGTTATATTAATGGAGGAATATTAGATGAATTTTATCAAAAAAACATCAATTATAGCTTTGTCTACTATTATTCTAAGTTTATCATTTCAACCAATGATAACTCACGCTGAAGAAAGTGGAATAAATATTAAAGTAGGTAAAAATGATGGAATACTTAGCACAGGAATATGGGGCACTTCTACTTATAGTGCTGATTATAAAAAGGTAACATTCATTTGGAATAACAGTTTTATTAAAAACCTTAATCAAAATTATGGGACGAATACGGTTTTTGAAATGGATCCAGACCTTATACCTTATGTAGATCGCCTTGAAGTAGTAACAAATATGAATCATGGTACTAATCCTGGATCTCAATTTATATTACTTCAAAGCTCACCAGGGGTTTTTATATGCCCAACTTCAAAACTTATGCAGGTTGGCAATTGTAAATGGGCACATACAGCACAAGCTACAATAGTTTTAAAAACACCAGTTAATTGTTTACCAAAAGATAAATATACTTATTCAGTAAAACTTACAGACCCTAGACAAGGCAATCAATATGTATTAAAAACAAGAGATATTGGTGTCATAGAAAAAAAACCTGTTCAATATTCTACATTAAATTATGGAGTATTTAAATCAATGTTTGGATTTAATGTAGGAAGACCATTATCAAGCGATAAAGTGCTTCAACTAAGATATTGTGTAGAGTATAAAACAACATCATTTAAATATAGCAATTTTGAATTCCACTTTGACCCTTGTTTGGTAGATTATATAGATCATGTTGACATTTATCATGCTTCCACTCGTAAATTAGTTTCAACAATGAATATGACAAATTCAGGAATTTTAAGCATTCCTTGTAGAAGCGTTTATCCAAAATTCGACTTTTATAAATCTTATCCAGTTGATTTAAAAGTATATCTTAAGGATGGTTACACTATTGGAGATTTGCCAAATGATGTATATACAGTAACTGCTCTATCAACTTATTCCCCTTCAAATGGATCTGATATACACAAAAATTCAGTATGTACTTTAGGATTTAATACTCATTTTAATAAGTCAGGCTTTTAGGCCTGACTTTTACATAAAAATTTCTATTTCATTTTTTAGCGTTATATTATTATCATATACGCTGCAATTATATGCAAATATATCTACCCCTTTATTTTTTGCATCTAAAACAGCATTTGAAAACTTTTCATCCATCTCTTTATTTGGTGTAAATTTACACACCTCTTCAAGTTGAATTAAAAATAATATTCCAGCTCCATTTCCTTCCTCTTTTGCTTTAATTAATTCTCTTACATGCTTCTCTCCTCTTTCAGTTGGAGCATCAGGGAATTTTGCAATATAATTATCCTCTAAAGTAACCCCTTTTACCTCTAAATAATACACTTCTCCATGGTCATTAAAAATCTTAAAATCAAACCTACTATTGTGAAAAGTCTTTTCTTTTTCAATATTATTATATCTTATAAGTTTATGAATTTTTTTGTTTATAAGAGCCTCATGCACTATTTTATTAGGCATTTGAGAATCAATATTTATTAATTTATCACCTTTCCATGCTGATATTAAATCATATTTTGTCTTTCTTTCTTTTACATCAAATTTTCTTAAAACAACTTTTGCATTTTTAATAAATATTTCTTTGCACCTACCTGTATTAGGAACATGAACTACTTCTTCTTTATCATTTAATAACACATTTGCAATAAACCTATTTGGCCTATTAATAAAAATTGCATTTTCTATTTTCTCAACTATTTTCATAACCAACTTTCTCCTTATTTAAGTTTAACTCTTATGTTTAAAATGGTATACTTTTAATATATTTTTCTATTATACCATTAACTTCTGAGGTGATTTATGAACTATGATGTTATAGTAATTGGTGGAGGAGCATCTGGGCTTTTTTTATCAATACTTTTAAAAAAGATGAATGTAGATGTTGCATTAATAGAGCGCAATGAAAGAGTCGGTGTTAAAATTTTAAGCACAGGAAATGGAAGGTGTAATATAGCAAATTTAAATATTTCACCTGAAAACTTTCACTCTATGAATGAAGAATTTATACATGAATTATTAAATAGATATCCTATTGAATTAGTCATAGATGTTTTTGAAGCGCTTGGTCTTCATTTAATTGATGAAGGTTTTGGAAAATTATTTCCTCTTTCATACCAAGCTTCTTCAGTTATAGATATTTTAAGAATCAATATAGAGGAATTAAACATACCTGTTTACACTAATGAAAAAATAATTAATGTTACAATTTCAAATGGGACATATATACTTGAAAGCAGTTCTTTAAAAAAATATAAATGCAACAAATTAGTTTTAAGCACAGGAGGACAATCAGCTCCTAAAACTGGTTCTGATGGAATTGGATATAGATTAGCTAA
This sequence comes from Clostridiaceae bacterium, assembly GCA_031549885.1. Classification (GTDB taxonomy): domain Bacteria; phylum Bacillota; class Clostridia; order Clostridiales; family Clostridiaceae; genus WQUF01. Next base: position 34,871 of record JAVBPD010000003.1, on the reverse strand, counting down.
ATCTTTAAACCATACAATAGTAAAAACATATCCAGCTCTCGTTCAATTAAAATTAAAATCAGATCTGCTAAAAGCATTATCTGGGATAAAATTTGAAGGAATAGTAAATTTAATAGTTGATGATAAAATAATTAAAACCTCATCTGGAGAAATATTATACACTGACTATGGAATATCTGGAATCCCTGTACTCCAGCTAAGCACAGTGGCAACAAGATTACTAGGCTCTTCTAAAAATGTATATATATCAATTAATCATTTTCCAAAGATGGATAGAGATACATTAGGAGCTTTTTTGCAAAGCCATTTTAATATGTTTAATGAAAGATCCATTTTTAATTGCTTAATAGGAATTATAAACAAAAAATTAATTCCAATATTTATTAAATCTTCTGGAATTTCTAATGTTAATGCACAAGTTTGTAAGTTAACATTAGATCAAAAAAATAATCTTATAAATATAATAAATAATTGGAAGTTTCAAGTTATAGATTCTACTGGATTTGGAAATTCTCAAGTAACTTCAGGTGGTGTAAATACTTTAGAAATAGATAATTTAACTCTTGAATCTAAAATAAATAAGAATTTATATTTTACAGGTGAAATTATAGATGTAGATGGAGATTGTGGTGGATATAACCTTTACTTTGCATGGATAACAGCCCTTTGCGTTAGAGATAGCATAACCATTTAAAAATTAAAGCTGTGATATTTTTCACAGCTTTAATTTTGTTTTGCCCAAGTGCTTTCTATTAAGCAAATAACATTATTATCATCTTTAATAAATTTGTGATAGTATTTAAAACCATCACTTTCTTTAACACACTTTGTCATAATAGTTAATTCATCATTTAAATACGTCTCTTTTAAATATGATACAACCATATTTTCTAATTTATAATTATTAACAATATCAAATGGTAAGTAATTCAATGCCCATTCTATATAACAAACATTATAAACATGATTTAATGAATCAATGTTTAAATTTCCTACTTTTATGTTAAATTCACTTTCATAACTATCTAAAGATTTTAGTTTCAATGGCTTAACATTATTACCACTTAATTTAACACCCCATATATTGCATAAATCTTGATTTAACATTTTTAACTTTCTCTCATCAATATTTATAAGAAGCCAATATGTATCAGCACTTGCAATATGCTCATTTTTACAATTATAAACAAAAAAATCTCTTTTTGCATATAATTTAGTGAATTCTTTTGCTTCTGTTCGTATGAATATATTCTCTAGAGGCTTTGGCATAACATTTGTATGTATGTTCCATTGATTTAACATCCAAGCCACATTTTCTTTTTGCAAATCTCCTCTTTTTCTCATTTGTGATTCATGTAATATAGATGTATTTAACATATAATTAAGCAGAGATGGTATATTTAACCTTCCATTAACATCCATATCTCTATACGAAAGTTCATAACCTTTTACAAAAGTGTCTATAATAAAAACCTGCCTTTAACACATAATAAAGGGAATGTGTTTAAAACTCATTCCCGTGGTTATTTATTTTTTTACGTTTTCGTTTAGAATTCTAATAAATTCTTCTACTACCATACCATGAACCATGGCAGCTTCTTCTAAAGTCTCAGCTTGTGAAGAAGGACAACCCAAACAATGTAACCCACAATCCATTAATGTATCTATAACTTCGGGATGAGTGTTAACAACTTCTCCTATTGTCATTTCCTTAGTAATCAATTTTATCAACTCCATTTAAAAATATTTTATTATTTACCTTAATAGTATACCACTGTTTTTGTTTTTTCAATAGTTTTCATTTAGCATTTAAAACTCTTCCGACATAAATACCGCTTGCTGCTGCTTGAGATAGAGAATGTGTTACTCCTGAACAATCTCCTATTATATATAAGCCTTCAATTTTCGTTTGTAAATTATTGTCAACTTCAACATTTGAATTATAAAATTTAACTTCAATTCCATACAATAATGTATCCTCATTAGACATACCTGGAGCTATTTTATCAAGTGCAAATATCATTTCAATTATATCATCTAATTGTCTTTTTGGAAGAACTAAACTTAAATCACCAGGTGTAGCTTTTAATGTTGGTATTGTAAAGCTCTTTAAAATCCTGCTTTCATTTGTCCTTCTTCCCTTTATTAAATCACCAAACCTTTGAACAATGACTCCTCCACCAAGCATATTGCTTAATTTTGCAATAGATTCACCATATTCATTGCTTTCTCTAAATGGTTCAGTAAACTTATTTGATACAAGTAAAGCAAAATTTGTATTGTCAGTGTGCAATTCTGGGTTAGAATAACTATGTCCATTTACAGTAACTATTCCATTTGTGTTTTCTGTTACAACTTCACCATGTGGGTTCATACAAAATGTTCTAACCATATCTGAATATTTCTTTGTTCTGTACATTATTTTACTCTCATATACCTCATCAGTTATATGAGCAAAGACTGCATGTGGGATTTCTATTCTAACACCAATATCTACTCTATTGCTTCTTGTTTCTATTTGAAGTTTCTTACAAATAGATGAAATCCATTTAGAACCTGATCTTCCAGTTGCCACAATAACTTTCTTAGCTTTGTAAGAATTTAAATTTGTTGTTACAGTAAAATCTTCATTTTTTTCAATATCAATTGTATCTTCACTGAATTTTATAGTAATTTTATCTTTTAAAAAATCATATATATTATTTAAAATTTTTATATTTCTATCTGTACCTAAATGCCTAACTTCTGCATCTAAAAGGTGTAAATCATATTTTAGAGCTTCTGATTTTAATTTCGAATTACTTGTACTATATAATTTAGCATCTTTACCACCCATTTGGCAAAGAATGTCATCTACCTCTCTCATGATTTTAATTGCAACATCATAACCTATATATTTATAAAGTTCTCCACCAAAATTGTTTGTTATATTGTATTTACCATCAGAAAGGGTTCCAGCACCACCATATCCATGCATAATAGCACAAACGTTGCAGTGTATACAGCTTTTAATTTTCTCTCCATCAATAGGACATATTCTTTTGCTTAATTCTTTACCTTTTTCTATTATTAAAATATTGGACTCACTATTTTCTTTAAGAAGTGATAATGCAGCAAAGATCCCTCCTGCTCCTGCTCCAATAATAATAACATCATATGGTTTTAACATTGATATTCCTCCAATTAAAATCATAGTTAATAAATTTCTTAACAGTATAATCATATATGGAAATTTAAAATATTGCACTACTTTTTTAATATTTATTGTGATATACTTTTAGAGGTAATAATATTTATTTAAATATTTTTGTGAGTTTGTGATAAAATTGATTTTATAAAAATATGAAAATTATAAATGAATGTAAATAAAATTACATAAGATTTTTTTGAATTGAAATACAATTTATTATATATATTTTAACCAAATTTTTTATAATTATGCAATTTTATTTAAAATTGAAAGGAGTAAATGGCATAGCACATGAATACTGCCAATAAATTAACAATTTTAAGAATTATTTTTATTCCAATTTTTATATATATATTTTTCTCACCATATTCTTATAGTAATATAATTTCCCTTATTGTTTACATATTAGCTGGTGTTACTGATTTTCTCGATGGTTTTATTGCTAGAAAATACAATATGAAGACCAAAGTTGGCACAGTTTTAGACCCATTAGCTGATAAGTTAATGCTAATATCAGTAATTATATCTCTAAGCATTAAAAATTTAGTACCTATATGGGTATTTTTAATGATAATATCTAAAGAATTGTTAATGATAATCCTTGGAATATTGCTATATAATAAAAACTTTATTATACCTTCAAATATAATAGGAAAACTTAGCACAACTATTTTCTATATTTCCATTTGTTTGCTTATTTTAAACATTAGATGGGCAATTGTAATTTTATATATTGGGTTAGGATTATCTCTGTTGGCATTTGTTACTTACCTTCTAGCTTATAATAGAATATCAAAAAATAAAAAAGATTTATGATATTAATTCCATAAATCTTTTATTAATTCTTTCATATATTTTCTTCTTTCAATTGTCTCAAATTCATTTATCAGCATTTTTTCACATTCATGTTCTATTTCTATAACTTTTCCTTCTTTTGGAATGCCTTTAATATTAATGGTTTTAATGTTTATCATTCTTCCATCTTCTAATTCAATAACAGCTACTTTATTTTCAATTCTATCTATTATTCCTCTCATATTTCACCTTCATAGTCTTAAAATTAATAAATAATGCTAAGTATGAACAGTATCCAAATTACCAAACCTGCTATGCCTTCCATCCCATGAAAGTTCCACAGTACCAGTAGATCCATTTCTTTGCTTTGCAATTATGCATTCAGAAATATTCTGCTTATCTGTTTCTTTGTTATAGTACTCATCTCTATAAAGAAGCATAACTAAATCAGCATCTTGTTCAATAGAGCCTGATTCTCTAAGGTCTGATAAAATTGGTCTATGATCTGCTCTTTGCTCTGGAGCACGTGATAATTGTGAAAGCGCTATTACTGGACATTCCATTTCTTTTGCTAAAGCTTTTATTGATCTTGAAATTTCCGAAACTTCTTGTTGCCTATTATCTGTTTGAGCGCTTCCTGTCATAAGCTGCAAATAATCAATTATAATTAAATCAAGTCCTACTTCCATCTTCATACGTCTACATTTTGATTTAACTTCCATAATTGATATTGCTGCTGTATCATCTATAAATATTTTTGCATTGGATAGAGGCCCTGAAGCTCTTGCTATCCTTTCCCAATCACTATCATCTAAATTACCAGTTCTAAGTTTAATAAGATCAATATTTGACTGAGAACATAATAATTTAAACGAAAGCTCTTCCTTTGACATCTCAAGAGAAAAAAATATTACCTTTTTGCCATGTTTAATTGACGAATTTTCACATATATTTAATGCTAAAGTGCTCTTCCCCATAGAAGGTCTTGCTGCAATAAGAACCATATTTCCTTTTTGAAAGCCTGAAGTTTTTGCATCTAAATCTATAAAACCAGAAGGCACTCCTGTTAAACTGCCCTTATTTTTATATAATTCTTCAATTTGAATCATTCCCCTTGTGAGGATGTCTCTTAAAGGTTCTACATCATTGCTGTTTCTTTTTTGAGAAATATTAAAGATCCTCTTTTCTGCATCTTCAATAACATTTTTAACCTCAGTTTGCTTATTGTAGCTATCATCAATTATACAATTTGATGCATTTATAAGCTTTCTCAATATGGATTTATCTTTTACAATATTTATATAAGATCTTAAATTTAAACCCTTTATTATTGCTCCATATAATTCACTTATATATGTTATTCCGCCAATTTTATCAAGCAAATTATTTGACCTTAATTTATCGCTTAAGGTTACAATATCTATTGCAATATCATTAATATATAGCTCTGAAATATTTTGAAAAATAATTTGATGAGCTTCTTTATAAAAATCTTCTTTTTTTAAAGTTTCAAGTACTTGGGCTACATAAATACTATCATTTAGCATTGCTCCTAAAACATTTTGCTCAGCTTCCATGTTTTGTGGTAACATTACAATTTGATTTGCTTCCATAGTATTCTCCTTAATTTACCAACACTTCATCCATAAGCTCATATATATTTTCTACTGTTAAAACCTCTATATTTTTAAGAACAGAAGGAATTTCATCTTTATTGTCTTTTGGAATATATACTTTAGCAATACCCTTTCTTTTAGCACCATATATTTTTTCAAATATTCCACCAACTGGTTTCACATGGCCTTGTAGTGAAATTTCACCAGTTACTGCTATATCACTTCTTATTGGTTTATTTAATAAAGCACTTATTATGCATAATGTAATAGCAGCTCCTGCAGATGGGCCATCAATTTTACCTCCACCTACAACATTAACATGTATATCAAATTCACTAATTTCTTTATCTGTTATTTTTCTTATAACTGAAGCAGCATTATAAACTGAATCTTTTGCCATGCTTCCTGCAGTGTCATTAAATCTAACTATTCCTTTACCTTTTTGTTTAGCTTCAAATACAGAACATTCTATTTCAATAGTTGATCCAACAAATCCATGAACTCCTAATCCATATATCTTCCCAATTTGATTTTCTTCGTGTTGTTTTACTTCATCAAATTGTTTTAATCTGCTTATGCCTATAACTTCTTTTAAATCTTCAACTGTTATAGTCAATTTACTTCTTTCACCATTGTTTCTGTTTTTATATAACACATAACCATATACATCAGATAATATATTAATAGCTTTTCTTCCTTCAATGGTATAATTGCTAATTATCTCTGGAATGTCATCATCCATTGTTATCTCTAATTTATATGCTGCATCAATCACAATTTTTTTAATATCTTCATTTGATAAGGGTTCAAAAAATACCTCTGTGCATCTAGATCTTAAAGCAAGATTTATCTCTTGAGGTTCTTTTGTAGTGGCCCCAATTAACACAAAATCTGCTGGAGCTCCTTTTTCAAATAAATATTTTATATATGCAGGAGTATTCTCATCATCTGGATCATAATAAGAAGATGAAAACTCTACTCTCTTATCTTCCAAAACTTTGAGAAGTTTATTTTGAAGTATTGGGTCAAGCTCTCCAATTTCATCTATAAATAAAATGCCACCATGTGCTTCTGTTACAAGGCCAGGTTTTGGTTCTGGTATTCCAACTTCCGCTAAATCTCTTTTACTACCTTGATAAATTGGATCATGAACTGAGCCTAATAACGGATTTGTTATTTCTCTAGGATCCCATCTTAACGTCGTCCCATCAACTTCAACAAATTTAGATTGATTATCAAATGGTGTATACTTTAATTTTTTCGCTTCTTCAAGCACAAGCCTTGCTGCTGTTGTCTTTCCTACTCCTGGCGAACCATATAATATGACATGTTGAGGATATGGAGACGCAATTTTTGATAATAGTGAACTTATTGCTCTTTCTTGACCAACTATTTCATCAAAGTTTGAAGGCCTTAATACATTTTGTATATTTTTCGATAGTTCTCTGCTATCAAGCTTTTCAAGGTCCTTTAACTTCTTTTCAGTTTTGCTATTTTCCACACCTTTTTGTTTTCTTATTATACCAAGCCTAACTTCATCTACATACTTTTCTTGCTTCTCCATTAAAAGCTTTTCAACTTCTGTTTCAAGTTTATTTTGTACATATTTTTTTGCAAGCATATTAGACATTTGAGATTCTATTTCCTCAATAGCTTTTGGAAGATCTTCATCACCTGGTATTGTACTATAGGATTTATTATCTAAAACAATTCTATTAAGAGCATATATTCTTTCATTAATATTCTTAGATTCAACATATTTATCAAGTTTATATTTAATTATTCTAGATTTAATTGTGCCATCTTCTAATACGTTTTTTAACAATTCAAAAAGTGTTTTTACGTGAAGCTCTATAGAAATGTTATTTATATCTTTCACTTTGTTCCTCCTACTCTTGTTTAACAACTACCTTGATTTTAGTAGAAATCTCAGGATATACTTTAATTTCTGCCTCATAAAATCCAAGACTCTTAATTGGCTCTAATGATATTTTCTTTTTATCAATAGAAATATTATAAGTTTTCGTTAATGCATCTGCAACATCTTTATTTGATACCGCTCCATATATTTTACCATTTTCACCTGTCTTAACGCATATCACAACTTCTTTTCCAAATAAATCTTTAGCAATTTCTTGTGCTCTTTCAACCTCTTCTAATTTCTTCTTTCTTTCTATATTTTTTTGATTATTTAATATATGAATGTTTGTATCTGTGGCTTCTTTAGCAAGTTTTTTAGGAAATAAAAAATTTCTAACATAACCATCAGATGCTTCTACAACTTGACCTTTTTTACCTAAGCCTTTTACATCGCTTAACAATATTATTTTCATTTTTTGCCCTCCTTTATATACTCTAAAATTTTTTTTTCAAGCATTATTTGTGCATCAATTAATTCTATATTTGGTAGCCTTGCTGCTGCCATTTGATAATGTCCTCCTCCACCTAATGACTCCATTATATATTGAACGTTAAAATCATATAAAGAACGAGCACTGATGAATACATCCTTTTCAACTTTCATAAGCCCAAAAGACACATTTACTCCATTTATATTTAGTAAATCATCTACTACTAAACTAAGCATAACTTTATCTTTTATGTTTTTAGGAAGTAATACTATTGCTATATTATCTTGTATATATGCTTTGCTTATTATTCCAGTTTTTAAATTATAATTTGCAAAATCTTCACCAAACATAGATTTTATTTTTAAAATATCTACCCCAAACGAAGTTAAATATGAAAGTATGCTAAACGTATGACTATCCATTCTATACCAAAAACCTTTTGTGTCTAATGCAATGCCAGCAATGAGCACTTCAGCAACAATTTTTTTAATTGGGGTCTCTTTTAATAATGCCTTCATAATTTCTCCAATAAGCTCTGATGTTGATGAATAATAATCTAAAATAAGCTCAAATATCACTTTATCTATTTTGTTATATCTGTTTTCAACATGATGATCTAGGATAACTTTTTCTGAATGATTATTTATTAATTTTATATTTTCAACATAATTCTTCGCATGTACATCAACTATAATAATTAAAGTATTGCTCTTTAAATGTTTTTCTGCTTCATCATTATCTATAAAAATATCTTTAAATTCAAGTTCATCTTTAAATTTATTATAAACAGATACTAAACTTTCGTTAATGCTATCAATTTGTATTATGCACTTTTTACCCAAGTGGTTACAAATAGTATATATGCCAACAGCAGATCCAAAACAATCAATATCCATATCTTTATGTCCAACAACAAGCACCGAATCATGTGACAAGATTAAATTCTTTAATTTATCAATATTAGCATTATTATTTTTTTCCATATCATCACTCACTTATTGCTATATAAAATAAAGGCACATGCCCTTTTTAATACACTAAAGGTTAATTTTATATATATATTTTATTATACAATTTTATAAAATAAAAGCTACTGGTTTCAGTAGCTTTTCTCCTTATTACTCAGTTGTAAATGGTAATAACGCAATATTTCTGGCTCTTTTTATAGCTTCTGTTAATTTTCTTTGATGTTTTGCACAATTGCCAGAAATTCTTCTTGGATATATTTTACCTCTTTCAGAAACAAATTTTCTAAGCTTTGCTAGATCTTTATAATCTATATGATCAACTTTTTCAACGCAAAATGTACAAACTTTCTTTTTTGCTTTTCTAAATTTGTTACCTGGTTTTTTTGAGTCTCTTTTATCGTCTCTATCTCTCATTTCTATCCTCCTTACCCTTTAGAATGGGATATCTCCTTCGTCGATTGGTGTCATATCTGCACCAAAATCTGATTCAGTATATACATCATATTGTGGTTGGCTATTCACATTACTGTGATCAGGCATTGATGGGCCACTTTTATTTTGTCCCCACTCTAAAAATTTAACTTCATCAGCTATTACTTCTGTAACAAACCTTTTACTTCCATCTTTTGAATCATAAGAGCGAGTTTGTATTCTTCCACTTACAGCCATTAATTTACCTTTGTTCATATAATTTGCTGTGGATTCTGCTTGCTTTCCCCAAACTACTACTGGTATAAAATCTGCTTCTTTTTGTCCGTTTGGTCCTGGAAATCTTCTGTCAACAGCTAACGTAAAAGTTGTTACAGCTGTTCCATTGTTTGGCGTAAATCTAAGCTCGGGATCTTTTGTTAACCTACCGATTAATACCACTTTATTCACGTTTATACACCAACCTTATTTTTCTTGTTTTAATATGATGTGTCTTATAACTGTATCAGTGATTCTATACTGTCTATCCAATTCCTTTGGGAAATTTGGATCAGCTGTGAAATTCATCAAAACATAAATACCTTCATTTATCTTATTAATTTCATAAGCTAATTTTCTCTTTCCCCATAGATCAACATTGTCTACAGTACCACCATTTGATTCTATTACACCCTTAAATTTATCTACACTTGAATTAATTGAAGCATCATCAAGTGTTGGGTTTAATATAAATATGGTTTCATACTTATTCATCTAGGCACCTCCTCCCTATGGACTAGGCTGTCTAATTTATTAAACAGCAGGGATATACTGCTCGATTATATCATTTTTATTTTGTATATTCAAGCATTTTACTTATTATTTTCATTTTCTTGGTATATTTTTTTTACCCCTTTTTCAAATTTTACCCTTGTTAGCATTACTATCCTATCACATTTTATACATTTTAATTTAATGTCTGCGCCTAACCTAATTATTTTCCATTTATTATTTCCACATGGATGAATTTTTTTCATTTCAGCTATATCGCCTAATTTATATTCCTTGTCCATAAATATCACCTTTAAATTAAATTATATCCTTTTTCTGTGATTTCATATATTTCTTTATAAGAAAGCTTTTGTTCTGATATGATTTCAAGCAATATTTCTATTTGAATGTTTTCAATTTTAATGCAAAGTCCACAACTAAAACTTAAACTCCTTGGAGTAGGCATTAAAATCATTTTAAAATCATATTTATTGTTATCTTTAATTTTTTTCTCAAAATGTATTACTGTATGAGTATTATTGAAAGTTATTAAAAAATTTCTTTTCATGTGTCCTCACTAATCATTTATAAATTACTTTTAATGATTAAATTATGATATAATCATTATAAAATTGTCAACTTATAATATTGGAAGGTTAATGTTATGGATGTTCTAATGCAAAAGATTGAGAGAGTCATTTTATACTTTATTATTTACACTGTATTATTTTATTTATTTGTTTACACCCTTAAATATTCTTTACCTTTTGTACTAGCCTTTATATTCTCTCAAGCATTATTAAAACCTACTGTTTTTTTAACAAAAAAATTTAAATTAAAAGCTCACATTGCTTCATTAATTACCACTTTAATTTTTGTTATTTTAATTGCTGTAATTTTGTTTTTTTTAATTTCAACTTTAATATCTCAATCATTTATGCTTTATAGAACAAGTATTCATTTTTTTGAGAAAAATACTGAAAATATAAATAATATTTGGTTAAAAATAATTGAGTATTATAGAATTTTTGATGAGAGAATTCTCAGCCACTTGCCGGATATGTCTTCACTTACAAAATCATTAACTGATAGCTTTGCTCAATTTCCTGTTGAATTAAAGAATTTTGTACTTAACATTCCATCTTCGCTTATGGTTATAATTTTTACTTTTTTAGCAACATATTTTTTTACAGATATTTCAGTTAGCGCAAAGTCAAAATTTATATCAGCTTTCCCCGATATACAAAATTCTAATTTACTGCATGTTTTAAGAGAAACTAGAAGAATGTTTTTCAACTATGTTAGATCTTTTTTAACTGTCATAGGAATTACTTTTTTAGAATGTTTAACGCTGCTCACAATATTTAGAATAAATGATGCTTTTATAATTGCATTACTTGCTGCTATTGCGGACTTCTTGCCTGTAATTGGGGTTGGATCTGTTCTCGTAACCACAGGTATAATATTTTTTATAACAGGCAATGTAACAAAATCTATCTTTATATTTTGCACATATGGCATTGTGGTTATATCAAGGCAAATATTTGAACCCAAAATAATATCTTCATCAATTGGAGTAAATCCCGTAGCGATCTTAGCTGCAATTTTTATTGGTCTTAAATTAGATGGAATTGTTGGAATGTTCTATTTGATTTTCTTTGTAGTTGGGTTTGCAATTTTAAGAAAAGTTGAAGTAATTTAATAGGTTATGCAAAATTATTGTATTTTGCATAACCTATTTTTATTCTGCATTTATAATATCTAAGATTCTATTTAAATCTTCTTTTGTATAATATTCTATCATTATCTTTCCTTTATCATTATTTTCTTTTATTGATATTTTTGTACCAAATTTGTTTTCAAGTAAATCAATAATTTCATTTATATATATGCTATTTGTAGCCTTTTCTTTTTTTCTCTCGATCTTTTCTTTAGATTCTTCATTTAATGTTTTAACAAGGCTCTCTGCTTGCCTTACACTCAATCCTTCTTTTATTATCCTTTGAGCGTAGGTAAGTTGTAGACTAATATCGTCTATCCCAGCAAGTGCGCGACCATGCCCTTCTGATATTAGACCATCCTTAATATATTGTTGAACAACCTCGTTTAATTTTAAAAGCCTTATGGAGTTTGTAATTGATACTCTGGATTTACCCAACTTTTCTGACAGCTCTTCTTGAGTTACCTCTAAATCTTCTATAAGTTTTTTATATGCATTTGCTTCTTCTATAGGATTTAAATCATCTCTTTGAATATTTTCTATTAATGATATTTCTAAAATTTTATTGTCAGTAACATTCATTATAATTGCAGGTATATCCCTTAACCCAATTTGTCTTGCAGCTCTCCATCTTCTTTCACCTGCGATTATTTCATATGTATCATCTATCTTTCTAAGAACTATTGGCTGTATAATTCCATATTCTTTTATAGAAGCAGCTAGATCTTTTATCTTGCTTTCATCAATAGATTTTCTTGGTTGATTTGAATTTGGTCTAATCAGATTTATATCAATTGTAATGCTATCTTTATTTGTATCATCTTCAATATTATTAGGAAGCAATGCACCAAGTCCTTTGCCAAGTCCAAATTTCTTACTAGACAATTTTTACATCTCCTTTGCTTTTTGATATAAATTCGTTTGAAAATCTCGAAAATGCATCTGCGCCCTTACATCTATCATCATAAAGCATTATGGGAACTCCATGACTTGGACATTCTGCCAATCTAACATTTCTAGGTATTATAGTATCATAAAGTTTATCTTTAAAATATTTTTTTACTTCATTAGCTACTTCTACATTTAATCTTACTCTTCCATCGAACATGTTTAAAAGTACACCTTCTATAGATAAAGTAGGATTTAAAGATTTTTTTATTGTATCAATTGTATTCATAAGCTCTCCTACTCCTTCTAATGCATAATATTCACATTGAATTGGAATTAAAACTGAATGAGAAGCAACTAAAGCATTTAAACTTAAAACACCTAATGAAGGCGGGCAATCAATTATTATATAATCGTAATAATTATTAACTTTTCTTAACTTGTTTTTTAAAATAAACTCTCTATTTTGCATGTTTACTAGCTCAACTTCAGCACCAGCAAGCTGAATATTAGAAGGAACTATATATAAGTTTTCAACTATTGGCGATTTAATCACTAAATCATTAACCTCAAGATCTGAGGTCAACAGATCATTTGATGATAACTTTAAACTTGGTTTTTCAATTCCAAAACCACTTGTAGAATTTCCCTGCGGATCAATATCTACAGATAATACTCTAAATCCTTTTACAGCAAGCTCTGAAGCTAAATTAATATTCACTGTAGTTTTGTAGGATAGGAACCCAACGCCTTTATATATTGCTATATTAGGTTTTTGCGAACCCTCCTCCGAACCGAACGTACACCTTTCAATGTATTCGGCTCTCCAGCTATTTTATCTAAAGAATAAATCTATAGTTTTCGTTTGATAAGCTAACTTTTTCCCTCTTTTACCCAATAGATTGCATCATTTAAGTTTGTAAGCGGCTTATCTTTTTTTGCAAGTGATTCATTAAAATATGTTAAAGTATGAATTCCTTTTTGGGTTTCATATTTAATTCCAATTATTTTTCTTGTTCCAGTTCCGTCTTTTCTTTTAACTTCTATTCCATATTTATCTATTATTTTTTTAACCGATGATTTTTCTTTTGTGGCAAGTGTTTTTGCTAGGCTAAAGTAATGATAAAACTTATACTCACCTACTTTTGCGCTAACGTCTGTGGCTAAACAATAGTAATTGTAAATCCCTCTAATTTCACTGTTATATCGGGATATTATATCTAGCACAGGTAAATTAACTCTTGCATTGTTATGAATTGGTTTTCCATTTGAAACAAATGGCTTTATTTTTTCTTTTATTACTTTACTAGGCACTAACAGTTGAATTGTACCATTTACCATTTTCTTATCTATCCCACTGGCATTAGTTACTTTTGGATTTTCTCTTGATTTAGTTATTTCATATCTTAGAAATTCCACTCTCTTATCATTTAAATTTGTGATTAGTGTTTTTTCCTCACTGAGCTTTATTTTTAAATTTTCAGTTAGAAATTTAGCAATATTTTCTTTGATATTAAGTGCTAAATTCTTTGATCCCCGTATGAATATTAGAAAATCATCTGCATACCTTACATATTTTACTTTTCTTTCTCTATCAAAAGTATTGTTTTGAATTATACCATCCATGAAAACATCAAATTCATTTAGATAAATATTTGCTAACACAGGGCTTATAATTCCTCTTTGTGGTATTCCTGACCATGTTTCATATCTTTTGTTGTCTTCCATATATCCTGCTTTTAGAAACTTCTTAATTAATTCTATGAATCGCCCATCATCAATTTTATTACTTAATAAATTTATAATTACTTCGTGATCTATGTTATTGAAGAAACTTTCTATATCTCCTTCAATAACCCAAGTTGAACCTTGGCAGGTTGTTTTAATTTGATGAAGTGCTGTATGACAACTTCTATTAGGTCTAAATCCATGTGAGTTATCATTAAAATTTGGTTCATATATTGCTTCAAGGATTTCTCTTACTACTTCTTGTATTAGCCTATCGCATACGGTAGGTAATTCTAATGATCTTTTCATTCCATTCTCTTTGGGGATATATACTCTTTTAAGTGGTTTGGGATAATAGGTCTCATTTTTTAATTGCTCTATTAGTATCTCTATTTTTTCATAACTAAAACCATCTACTGCTTTTTTATCAGTGCTTTCTGTCATATTCCATTTCTTACTATATATTTTGGAATATACTTTTAAATAGAAGTCTTTATTAAACAAATGTCGGTATAACCTTTGGAACTTATAGTCTGAACTTTCCTTAGATTTTTCTTTTAGTATCATCAATACTAATTCAGCCTTTTGCATTTCGCATACCTCCTCAATTTTGATAATGAAAATAACCTGCTTTCCTTTGCCATGTAATAGGCTTTCCCTATCTCGGACTACTACGAAAGCTCCGTAGTCATGATGGATATTCAGAACTCTTTAGTTCATAGCCTAGCATAGGCATTCCATTTTAGACTATCTCCGTTTAGATTTATAAAATCGACATACGACTTAGGTCTTCCGTTCGTTCCTTTAACGTCCTGCACTAGACGCTGAGAATATCTACAACGTTTAACAAGCATGGGAAAATCTTGTTATCAGATATTCTGTTTGCATATCCAAATGACTTTCGCAAACCTCGACGGTTAGAGCCAAGGAACTAGAATTCAAACAATAAAAGCCTTGACCATATCGTATCCTAACCTTGCATATCAATCTCTTAGTCATCTTCAGAAATCATATGCTTTAATAGACATGCTATTGTCCCCTTCATGTTTCCACTCTTGGGTAAATCCATTGGTTAGCAAGGTATCGTTGTAACCCTGACTGCATTGACACAGCTTTATTTTATAATCCTTTACGGACGCACACCTACTCCGCCTTTTTGATTAAACACTGAAACTATTTTCAAAATTCTTCACCCCTTTTGTCATAATTCTATTATATAGATTAACTGATTTTTTTCAACGAAAATTAATGTTTCACGTGAAACAATATTTTAAGCTCACAAAAAAAATATTTGTTTCATGTGAAACAAATATTTTTACCTAACAATTTTGGCTTTCTAGGGAACTCCCTAGGCGTGTTTTTAATTTTTTCTATAATCACTATATTATGTTTATAATCAGACTTTTCAATAACTATTTCTTTAACTTCAACTATTTTTCCACCTAGACTATTAATATTATTAGAAGCTAACTTTATTTCATCATATACTGATGGTCCTTTTAAAGCAATAAAATACCCACCTTTTTTAACTAGTGGTAAACTTAATTCGCTTAATAAGTTTAAATTTGCTACTGCCCTTGAAACAGCTCCATCATATTTTTCTCTAAATTCTACTTCTCTACACAATTGCTCTGCCCTTTGATGAATAGCAAAACATTTTGAAAATTTTAATTCCATAATAACTTCTTTTAAAAAATTTACCTTTTTTAATGTTGAATCCACTAAAGTTAAGTCAATATTGTCATTGGCAATTTTCAGAGGTATGCCTGGGAATCCAGCTCCTGTTCCAATGTCAATAATTTTATTTTTTTCAATGAGGTTCTTAAATTTATATATCTTAATGGAATCGATAAAGTGTTTTTTTATTATATCTTCTTTATCTGTAATTGAAGTGAGGTTTATTTTCTCATTCCATTTTATAATCATATCTAAATATTTCATAAACGTATTATATTTATCTTCATTAAACTCTAATTCTATATCTTCAAAAGCTATTTTCAAATTATCATAAAAATATATTTTAAACACCTGCCCTTCTTAATTGTTCAATATAAATCATCAGAGCTGTGATGTCTGCTGGCGATACTCCAGATATTCTTGATGCAAACCCTATACTATCAGGTTTAAATTTTGTTAGCTTTTGAATGGCTTCTATTCTTAAATTTTTAACTTTTGAATAATCTATATCTTCAGGTATTTTCTTTAATTCAAACTTTTTAAATTGCTCTACTTGTTCTAATTGCTTTTCTATATAACCTTCGTATTTTGATATAGTATTAATTTCAGCTATTACAGCTTTAGGTAGTTCTTTTCTTTCAGGATCAATTTCATATAAAATTTCATAATTTAATTCAGGTCTCTTTATTAAATTATAAAATGAAATTGGAATTTTAAGAGGTGCTGAACCTAATTTTTCTAATTTGTCATTTGTTTCTTTTTTATTATAAACAATTAATTTTTTTATCCTTTCAAGTTCAGATTCAATTGAAATTTTCTTTTTAATAAATTTTTCATATCTATCTTTTTTAACAAGTCCAATATCATAACCTTTTTGAGTCAGTCTTAAATCTGCATTATCTTGTCTTAATAGAAGTCTATACTCTGCTCTTGATGTCATCATTCTATATGGTTCATTTGTACCTTTTGTAATCAAATCATCAATCAACACGCCTATATATCCTTCTGATCTGCTCAACTGAAATGGATCCATACCTTTAATTTTTAGGCTTGCATTAATACCTGCAATAATGCCTTGTGCTGCAGCCTCTTCATATCCAGATGTGCCATTAAATTGTCCACATGAATATAATCCATTTATATTTCTAAATTCTAATGTCATTTTTAACTCTTGAGGATCAATGCAATCATATTCTATTGCATAAGCATATCTAATGATTTGAATATCACTTAACCCCGGAATTGATCTATACATTTGCTCTTGGACGTCTATTGGCATAGAACTTGACATTCCTCCAATATACATTTCGTTAGTATCTTCTCCTTCAGGTTCGATAAATATTTGGTGAACTTCTTTATCTGGAAATCTCATAAATTTATCTTCTATAGATGGACAATATCTTGTTCCTACTCCCTCTATTAACCCATTGTACATTGGAGCTCTTTGTATATTTTTTAAAATTATTTCTTTAGTTTCAGGTGTAGTATATCCTAAATAACACAATACTTGTTCTCTATTTAATTCTTCATTCAAAAAAGAAAAAGGAGTAACAATTTTATCCCCAGACTGTGGAATAAACTTTGAATAATCTATGTTTTTCCCATTTATCCTTGCAGGGGTACCAGTTTTAAACCTTCTTAATTTAATCCCTAATTTTTCCAATGAAAATCTTAAGTCTTTTGAAGCACTTAATCCACTTGGACCGCTCTCAAAAGCAATTTCTCCAATTATAATCTTTCCATTCAAAAAAGTACCAGTAGCTATAATAACACACTCGCACTCATACCTAACTTTAGTTTTAGTAATAACCCCTGACACCTTTTTATCCTTCACCACTATTTCAACAACTTCACCTTGATGCATATATAAATTTTCAGTATTTTCTAATACTCTTTTCATTTCAATAGAATATTTATGTTTATCTGCTTGAGCACGTAGTGAATGAACTGCTGGCCCTTTTGACGTATTTAATAGCTTTGATTGGATAAATGTCTTATCAATGTTTATTCCCATTTCTCCACCAAGAGCATCTATTTCTTTAACAAGATGTCCTTTTGCAGTGCCACCAATATTTGGATTACATGGCATCATGGCTATTGTATCCATATTCAATGAAAACAATAATGTTTTACATCCAAGCCTTGCTGAAGCAAGAGCTGCCTCACAACCTGCATGACCTGCTCCTATGACTATGACATCGTATTTATTATTTATGTTCAAATTATCACCTACTTACCTAAACAAAACTTTGAAAAAATTTCATCGATTAAATTTTCCTTTAAAGTATCACCGCTTATTTCACCTAAAATGCTCCAAGCATTCCTCAAATCTATAGATGCAACATCAATTGAATATTTGTTGTCTAACGCTTTCATTGCTGATTTTATCTGAACTAATGCTCTAATCAATATATCTTTATGCCTTTCATTAGTGATGTTAATGTCAGTTTTTTTAATTTCTTTATTTAAAAACATATTAAAAATAATGTTCCTTAGATCATCAATTCCAATAGAATCTTTACAAGATATATAAACTGTATTATTTTCATTGTGATAAGGTGTATTTAATAAATCAGCTTTATTAAACACTAGAATATGCTTTTTTAAATTAATATACTTTAATATACTTTTATCATCTTCAGTCATTCCTTCTAAAGCATTTAAAATAAATAACACTAAATCACTTTCATCTATTTTTTTCTTTGATATATCAACACCTATTTTCTCAACAACATCCTTTGTCTCTCTTATACCAGCAGTATCTATAATTTTTATTAATAGTCCATTAATATTAACAAATTCTTCAATTGTATCTCTTGTAGTCCCTGGTATACTGGTTACAATAGCCCGCTCTTCTTTTAACAAAACATTTAACAATGATGATTTTCCAACATTTGGCTTTCCAATTATAGAAACCTTTATTCCTTCTCTAATAATTTTTCCCACTTCAAATGACTTTATAAGATCGTTTATATTATTTTCCATTATTAACAAATTTTTCAATATTGTTTCGCCAGTTATTTCTTCAATATCATCTTCAGGAAAATCAACTGTAGCTTCAATATGAGCAATTAAAGATAAAAGCTCATTTCTATAAAGTTTAATTTCTTTATTAATGCTACCAAGGGATTGGTCAATAGCTGACTTTATAGAAAGGTCAGTTTTTGATAAAATAATATCTTGCACTGCTTCAGCTTGAGTTAAATCAATCCTTCCATTTAAAAATGCTCTTTTAGTAAACTCTCCAGGATCTGCAAGCCTTGCACCGCTTTTTATTACTTCTTTTAATATTTTATTTACTGCCATTATCCCACCATGGCAATTTATCTCAACTACATCTTCACATGTATAGCTTTTAGGAGATTTCATAAAAGAAATTAAAACCTCATCAATGATATTTTCATCGTCTTGGTCAACAATAAACCCATATTTCATCGTAAAAGGCTCAAATGACCTCACAGTTTGATTTTTTTTGTTTCTGAATAGTTTAGATAGTATATTTGTTGAATTGCTCCCAGAAAGCCTTATAATTGAAATTCCGGACTCTCCAATTTGAGTTGCTATAGCACAAATTGTATCTAAATCTCTCAATGTATCACACCTTTACAATTATGATTATAATAATTATTAAATTAATAAAAAAGAAAGCAATTAAGCTTTCTTATACTCCACAATCACTCTTCTATTTGGCTCTTCACCTTCACTATAAGTTACAATATTAGGTAATTCTTGCAAAGAGGCATGAATTATTCGCCTTTCATAAGGGTTCATAGGCTCAAATCTCTGAGGTTTTTTGTATTTTTTAGCATTCTCCGCAAATTTAACTGCTAATCTTTTTAAAGTTTCTTCTCTCTTTATTCTGTAGTTTTCAGTGTCAAGTATTACACGTTTAAACTCTTCTGTATTATCTTTGTTAATAACTAAACTAATTAAATACTGTAATGAATCCAAAGTTTCTCCATGATGTCCAATTAAAAGCGCCATATTTGGAGATACAACGTTTATGTTTAATGTATCACCTTCTTCATGAATTTTTATTTCTGCTTTAATTTTCATAGCATCTAAAATCTGCCTTAAAAAAAATTTAGCTTCTAAAGCAAAATCTTTCTTAACAGTGACTTTAACACGAGCTGGTTTAACGCCTATTATGTTGAATAGGCCTCTGCTACCTTCATCAATTATATCAATATCTACTTTGTCCTTTGTTACGTTTAATTCTTTGAGAGCGCTTTCAACAGCATCATCTACTGTTTTTCCTGTCATTTCAATTACTTTCATAAAAAATACTAACCCCCAATATTAAATTGTTTTCTTTTTTAACTCTTCTCTATCTACTATCCACTTAATAATATAATTTTGAGCTATATAGAGTAAATTACTTATGAAATAATAAAGAACAAATGATTGGTTAGTTGTAAAGCTAAAATAAGCTATAAAAATTGTAAAGGATAAGTTCATGATCTTAGGATCCATACCCCCCTCGATTTTTCCCGTCTTTGGATCTCTTTGAGGCTGAGGTTGTGTTTGAGTGCTTGTTTTTGTCATTAAGTATTGGGTAATAATAGTAAGTATTGGGAAAATATAGTATGTAAAATCAGTATAATTTCTTATAGCAATACCATTTAAGCTTTTTACAAATAAGAAACCAACATTATCTAACATGGATAAATTTCTAAAAGCTGCAAACATTGCAAACATAAATGGCATTTGAAGAAGCATAGGTATACATCCACCTAAAGGGTTAATGCCATGTTTTTTATACAATTCCATTGTCTCTTGCTGCAACTTTTGTGGGTCATTTTTATATCTTTCTTGAAGCCTTTTTACTTCAGGTTGAATTTTTGAAGTTTTCATCATAGATTTTGTGCCATTTAAGCTAAGTGGAAATAAAACAACCCTTACAATAATAGTGAAAAATATTATTGCAAGACCATATGTTATATTGTCATTTTTAATAAATGCATCAAGAAAGGTATATAGACTTGTCAAAACAGTAGTCATAAATTTATTTAAAAAGTCCAACGAAATTCCTCCTACATGGAAATATTATCTTAAATAATTATTTTAAAGGGTCATAACCACTTTTTGAAAATGGGTTGCACCTTATAATTCTCTTCATAGCAATCATGGTTCCTTTAAATGCTCCATATTTTTCAATAGCTTGAATGGAGTATTCTGAACATGTAGGTATAAACCTGCAACATGGTTTTTTATTTGGAGATATATATTTTCTATAAAATTTTATAAATTTAATTAAAACAGTTTTCATGGCTTATAAAACCTACCCTTGTTAACAAGTTTGAAACTGATTGCTTAATTTCAGTAAAAGTACACTTACTAGATTTTGATCTTGCTATAAAAACTAAACTGTAATTTGATTTTAAAACTGAATTTTCTTTTAAAATATTTCTGTATGACTCATAAATTAATCTTCTAACTCTATTTCTAGTAACGCTTTTACCAACTTTTTTGCTTACAGATATACCAAGTTTATTATGACCATCTGTTCTTTTAAAGATATAAAGGACTAAATTTTCATCATTTATCGAAGTTCCTTTTTTATATATAAATCTAAATTCTTTGTTCTTCTTTATTTTTTCTATCTTCATGTAATATACCTTAAAAATTACATAAAGAGGCCACATATAGTGACCCCATTATAACGTTAATCTTTTTCTACCTTTTAATCTTCTTCTTTTAAGAACATGTCTTCCATTCAATGTGCTCATTCTTTTTCTAAAACCATGTACTTTTTTTCTTTGCTTTGTTTTTGGTTGATATGTCATAAACATATGGGACACCCCCCTTTATAGAATTTTATATAAAATTTACAATTATCTAACGCTTCCATATCGCATATAATTATAATTGCTTAGAATGACTATGTCAAGGAAAACAATTTGCCACAGTTTTATATATTTTATTCAATAGTAATATTTATTTTGATCTCTTTGATATTTTTGTTTGATAAGTTAGGAGGAATTGTTATCTTAATTTTACTATGAGTCTTTCTATAGCTATTCTTGAGTATGGTATTATCAATTGATTTTTATTTATCCTTACAAATCCTATGACTTAACTCTTTTAAGTTTAGATAATCTTCTTTTGATAGATTTTTTAATTGTTGTTTAATAGTTAAATACATTTTTTCACTTCCTCCTCTGTATTAATTATTGTATCATATTTGATTTACTAATTTATAATTCTTCTCTTCCTATTACCAATAATTTAACGTATAATTTTATTGTAAGTATAACTATTTTTTGCAAAAATAGTGGCAATTCATCTCGCTATCTATAGAGGTAGGAGTCTTCTTGCCACATAATGATAAAAAGTTATCCACATCTGTGGATAACTTTATCCACAGATGTGGATAACTTGTGGATAAGTTGTTGATAACTTGTGAATAAATTGTTAGTAAAGGTCAATATTATTATTATAAGTATTGGAAATGCTAAATAGTAATTGTGGATAACTTTTTTTCAAAAAACTGTGGATAACTTTTTTTATTAACATGTTATCAACATGATATCCACAGGTTATTAACATGTTATCAACAATCCAATAATTGTCAAAAAAGATATCCACAGGTTATCCACATGTTATCAACAGGTTATCCACAGTTTTTTAGCACTTATCAACAGGATATCCACAAGTTATTAACATACATTATTTTCCAATTCAAATTACTTATAATGCTCTGAGGCAGGAGGATAAAAAATGAGTAACAAATTAGAAGAAATTTGGGGAAAAGCCTTAGAATTTATCAAGCCAGATATAACAGAAATTCAGTTTAATACTTGGATTAACACATTAATACCAATAGAAATTAGTGATTACACTATAAAATTTAAAACAACTACGCTAGTGATAAAAAACATTGTAGTTTCAAGATTTGTACCTATCATTGAACAATCTTTATTTTTAGCAACTAATGAAGAATATTCAGTTCAAATAATTGCACCAGAAGATGAAGCTGCTGCAACAATGGTGGAAAACTTACTTGAAATTGATGAGGAATCAGCTCCTATAAACACTGATCAGGAATTAGAAGGTTTCGATTATGATTTAAAAACAGGCAAAATTCAATATGAAGATAACATTACACTAAATCCAAAATACACATTTGATTCTTTTGTAATTGGGAATAGCAATAGATTTGCTCATGCTGCATCGCTTGCTGTTTCTGAGGCTCCTGCAAGAGCTTACAATCCTTTATTTATATATGGTGGTGTAGGACTTGGAAAAACTCATCTTATGCATGCTATTGGTCACAATATACTAATAAATTTTCCAGAAACAAAAGTATATTATGTCTCATCTGAAAAGTTCACAAATGAACTTATAAATGCCATTAAAGATGATAAAAACATTGAATTTAGGAATAAATATAGAAATGTTGATGTCCTTCTGATAGACGACATTCAATTTATCGCAGGAAAAGAAAGAACCCAAGAAGAATTTTTCCATACATTTAATGCTCTTCATGATGCAGTTAAACAGATAATAATTTCAAGTGATAGACCTCCTAAAGAAATCCCAACCTTAGAAGATAGGCTAAGGTCAAGATTTGAGTGGGGATTGATTGCAGACATTCAGCCTCCTGATTTTGAAACTAGAATGGCAATTTTAAAAAAGAAGTCTGATATAGAAAACCTTGATATTCCAAATGAAGTAATGGGATACATAGTGACAAAAATTAAAACAAACATAAGGGAGCTTGAAGGCGCTCTTCTTAGAGTTAAGGCATATGCAACACTTACAAATCAAAGTATTAACATTGATATGGCAACAGAAGCTTTAAAAGATATAATTAACAGTAAAAACCCCAAGCAAATCACCTTAGAATTAATACTTGATGTAGTCTCAAACTATTATAATTTAAGAATAGAGGATTTTAAAAGTTCAAAACGTACAAGGAATATTGCATTTCCTAGGCAAATAGCCATGTATCTGTGTAGAAAACTAACGGATTTATCCCTTCCAAAAATTGGAGAGGCTTTTGGAGGTAGAGATCATTCCACTGTTATTCATGCTTATGAAAAAATATTTGATAGATTAAATGATGATGAAAACTTGCAAAATGCTATAAATGAAATTGAAAGAAAATTATCAGATTTATAACCATATTTTATCCACAAAACCTGTGGATAAAATTGTGGACAAATGTGGATAACTTTGATTTTCAATTTTTTTTATCCACAGGCTGTGCATAAGTTTAAAAGTTATCCACATTTTATCCACAGCCATTTTTGCCTTTAAACGCAGTCATATCAACGGTTTCAAAAAGTTATCCACATATCCACAGCCCCTACTACTACTACTATATATATATTATTATTTATTATATATATATATATACATAAAAAAAATAACAACCTGTGGATAACTTTATCCACAACTTTAAATTACGGAGGTAAATTTGTGAAAATTTATTGTGATAAAAATACACTTAATGAAAAAATTTCCATAGTTCAGAAGGCAATTTCTAACAGAACTACTCAAGTTTCACTTCAAGGTATTTTAATAAAAGCCTATGATGAAAAAATTACTATGATTGGTTCAGATTTAGATTTAACCATAGAAACTGAATTTAGCTGCGAAATTGAAGAAGAAGGAACAATACTAGTAGAATCTAAATTATTTGGTGATATAATTAGAAAACTACCTAACGAAAAAATTAAAATCGAAGATAAGGATAATTTGATCCATATAACTTGCAGAAAATCAACTTTTAATCTAATCTGTTTAAATAAAGACGATTATCCAACATTGACTCCTATTTCCAGTGATGACAATATTAAAATTTGTGAATGCATTTTAAAAGACCTAATAAAAAGCACAATATTTTCTGTGGCTCAAGAAGAAACAAGGCCAATTCTTACTGGAGTTCTCTTTGATTTTACCGAAAACAATTTAAATTTAGTTGCAATTGATGGTTATAGGCTTGCTCTAAGGACTGAAAACATTAAATCAAATTTTAGTGTGAAAGAAGTTATACCTGGAAAGACCCTTTCAGAATTAAACAAGATATTAACAGACTGTGAAGAACTTGTGGAAATGTCTTTTGATAAAAATCATATTTTATTTAAAACAAATAATACGAAAATAAGTTCACGCCTTCTTGAAGGAGAATTTATAGAGTATAATAACATAATACCAACTGAATTCGAAACCATATTTTCTATAAATAAAAATGACATACAAGAATGCATAGAAAGAGCTTCACTTGTGACTAGGGATGGAGATTCAAATACAAGTTTAGTAATTTTAAACATAAAGAATAATTTACTAGAAATAAGTTCAAGGTCAAAACTTGGTAATTTTAGAGAAGAGATATTAATAAAAAGCATAAAAAACAATGATTTGAGAATTGCATTTAACTCAAAGTACCTTCTTGATATTTTTAAAGTAATTGACTCAGAGGATGTAATTGTTAATTGCAATACAGCTGTTACACCTTGCATCATAAAAGGCCAAAATAATGAGGCGAGCATATATTTAGTGCTTCCTGTAAAAATATCTGCTTAAAGTTAAACCAAAATGGTAATAATTGTAATAAAGTACAAATAAAGCCTATTATTAATTTCTTATAATTAAATTTATCATTAAGCTATATTGATATTAATATTTTATGTTATAATAGTACAGGTGTATTATGAATATAGAAAAAATTAATTTAATTAATTTTAGAAATTATAAAAATTTAAATATAGATTTTTCAAGTAAAATAAACATGTTTATTGGAGATAATGGAGAAGGCAAAACAAATATCCTAGAGAGCATATATCTCCTCTCCTATGGTAAATCTCACAGAACAAGAAAAGATAAAGAATTAATAAATTGGAGTAAAGATTATTCATACATAGGGTCTTATTTTAATACAAATAGATTAAATAAATTCATTGAATTTAAAATATTTAAAGACGGGAGAAAATCAATTAACATAAATAAAATAAAAATTTCTTCAATTTCTGATTTAATTGGAGTTGTAAATGTTGTGTTTTTTTCTCCTGAAGATTTAAAAATTGTTAAAGATTCTCCAAGTGTCAGAAGAAAATTTTTAGATATAGAAATTTCTAAATTAAAGAAAAGCTATTATAACAACCTAGTAAATTATAATAAAGTGTTAAATGAAAAAAACAATTTAATAAAAAGCAATAAAAACATAGACTTTAAATTGCTTGATGTATATGATTATGAACTTGCAAAGCTTTCGTATCAAATCATAAATTGCAGATTATGGTATATTAAAAATTTAAGCAAATACGGCAATGAAATACATAAAAATATTACAAGTGCAAAAGAAGATATTAAATTTTTGTATGAAAATGACAATTACAAAGACATATCAGTGGAAAAATTATATGAAAAAATTGTTAAAAATAGAAATATTGATTTTTTAAAAGGATATACAACCTTTGGACCTCATAGAGATGATGTTCAAATAATCATTAATGATTTTGATGCAAGAAATTTTGCATCCCAAGGTCAACAAAGAACAGCGGTTTTAACAATTAAGTTTGCAGCTATTTAAATTATTAAAAACGAAACTGAAGAATATCCAATACTTCTTTTAGATGATGTTCTATCTGAACTAGATTCTAACAGGCAAAATTTTATTTTAAACTCAATTAAAAACATTCAAACTTTAATTACATCTACTGACATTGGGCAATTACATGATTCGTTAAATGACTTAAATTTATTCCTGGTAAAAAATGCTAATACAATAAAATTAAATGACCTTTAAGGAGGATTTATGTTTCTTCACTTGGGTGAAAATGTAATGATTAGAACAAAGGATATAGTTATGATTTTCAATATAGAGACATCTTCCTATAGCTGTGATACAACAAATTTTCTAAAACTTGCTGAAGAAGATGGTTTTGTTGAAAAAATAGGTAATGAGAAATTAAAATCTTGCATAGTTGCAGAAATAAGCAGAAAATCTAAAATATTTTTATCCCCAATATCTTCAGTTACTTTGTTAAAACGTATTTAAATATAAAACTAAGCCAATCTATATAATAGCTTATGTTAAACATTGGAGGTTGAAAATGTCTGATAAGAATATAGAAAAATACGATCAAGATCAGATTCAAATACTAGAAGGCCTTGAAGCTGTTAAAAAAAGACCTGGAATGTATATAGGTAATACCAGTAAAAGAGGTTTACATCAGCTTGTTTATGAGATAGTTGATAATAGCGTAGATGAAGCTCTTGCTGGATTTTGCACAGAAATAGAAGTTTATGTACATGAAAATAATTCTATTACAGTAAAAGATAATGGTAGAGGTATGCCTGTTGGTATACATAGCAAAACTGGAAGATCATCAGTTGAAGTTATTATGACAATACTTCATGCAGGTGGTAAATTTGGAAGTGGAGCTTATAAAATTTCAGGTGGACTTCACGGCGTAGGCGCTTCAGTTGTCAATGCTTTATCAAAAAGATGCACAGTTGTTGTAAAAACTGAAGGCAAAATATGGAAAATAGAATTTCAAAAAGGAAAGCCACTTTATGACTTAATACAAATAGGGGATACTGAAGAAACTGGTACAATTACTTATTTTGAACCAGATGATGATATTTTTGATGAATTAGAATTTGATAATGAAATATTAGCACAAAGGCTTAGAGAATTAGCTTTTTTAAATAAGGGAATTAAAATATCTCTTAAAGATGAGAGAATTGATAAGTCTACAGTTTTTCATTACGAAGGTGGAATTAAGGAATTTGTAACTTACTTGAATAGAAACAAAATAGCCCTTCATCCTGAGCCTATTTACTTTGATGGTGTTAAGGATGGCGTTTTGGTAGAAGTAGCATTGCAATTTAATGACAGCTATAACGATAGTATTTTTTCATTTGCAAATAATATTGCCACAATAGAGGGTGGAACTCACTTACAAGGATTTAAAAATGCCATTACTAAGGAGTTCAACGATTATGCTAAAAAATATTCATACATAAAAGATTCTGATAAAAATTTATCTGGAGATGATATAAGAGAAGGTCTAACAGCCATTATATCAGTAAAAATTCCTGAACCACAATTTGAAGGCCAGACTAAAACAAAGCTTGGAAATACTGAAGTTAGATCAATAGTTGACTCTATAACTTCTGAAGGCTTAAACTTTTTTCTAGAAGAAAATCCATCAGTTGGAAAACCAATAATTGAAAAAGCACTAGTTGCTCAAAGGGCGAGAGAAGCAGCAAGAAAAGCAAGAGAACTTACTCGTAAATCTGTTCTAGAAAGAAGTTCACTTCCAGGAAAATTAGCTGATTGTTCTTCAAAAGACCCAAAAGAATGTGAAGTTTACCTTGTAGAAGGAGACTCTGCAGGTGGTTCAGCTAAACAAGGTAGAGATAGGAAATTTCAAGCCATACTTCCACTTCGTGGAAAAATTATGAATGTAGAAAAAGCTAGGCTTGATAAAATACTAGGATATGAGGCTATAAGATCCATTATAACAGCGATTGGAGCTGGTATTGGCAAAGAATTTGATATTGAAAAAATAAGATATAATAAGATTGTCATTATGACAGATGCTGATGTGGACGGATCTCATATTAGAACATTACTTCTTACGTTTTTTTACAGGTACATGAGAGAATTAATTGAAGCAGGATGTGTATATATTGCTCAACCACCACTTTATAAAGTTGATAAGGATAAGAAGATTTATTATGCTTATAAGGATAAAGATCTTGACAGAATATTAAAAGATATAGGTGGAAAGGATAATAGCACAAAAATCCAAAGATATAAAGGCCTTGGAGAGATGAATGCTGATCAATTATGGGAAACTACAATGAACCCTGGAAATAGAACTCTCCTTCAAGTGTCAATTGATGATGCAATAGTGGCTGATGAAATATTCACCATTTTAATGGGTGACAAAGTTGAACCAAGGAGATTATTTATAGAGGAAAATGCAGTAAAAGCTGTAAATATCGATTTTTAAAATTTATATAATTTTGCAATTATTAAATTATATATCTGTGAATATGAGGTGTGGTAATTGATTCATGAAGATAAAGTGCTTCAAGTAGATATAAGTAGCGAAATGAAAAAAAGCTATATAGATTATGCTATGAGCGTAATTGTTAGTCGTGCACTTCCAGATGTGAGAGATGGCTTAAAACCTGTACATAGAAGAATTTTGTATTCAATGTTTGAATTAGGAATTACTCCAGAAAAGTCTTATAGAAAATGTGCTAGAATAGTTGGAGATGTACTTGGTAAATACCATCCACATGGAGATACCGCTGTTTATGACTCTTTAGTTAGAATGGCTCAAGATTTCTCTATGAGATATTTACTTGTTGATGGTCACGGTAATTTTGGCTCTGTTGATGGTGATGGTGCTGCTGCTATGCGTTACACAGAAGCAAGGATGCATAAAATATCAAATGAAATGCTCAGAGACATTAACAAAGACACTGTTGACTTTATACCGAATTTTGATGGTGAAGAAGAGGAACCAACTGTTCTTCCATCTAAGTTTCCTAATTTACTTGTAAATGGATCTTCTGGTATTGCTGTAGGAATGGCTACAAATATACCACCTCACAATTTAGGAGAAGTTATAGATGCTTTAATTATGCTCATCGAAAATAAAGATAGCTCAATTAAAGAATTGATGACTAAAATTTCAGGACCTGATTTTCCAACTGCTGGAATAATACTCGGCAAAGCTGGTATTAGAGAGGCATATGAAACAGGTAGAGGTAAAATTATAGTTAGAGCAAAATCTGAAATTGTTGAGGAAAAAGGAAGACAAAGCATAATATTTACTGAAATTCCTTATCAAGTTAATAAAGCGAAGTTAATTGAATATATTGCAGATCTTGTTAAAGATAAAAAAATAGAAGGCATATCTGATTTAAGGGACGAATCTGATAGAGAAGGTATGCGAATTGTAGTTGAAATTAAGAGAGATGCCAATGCAAATGTAGTGTTAAATCAACTTTATAAACATACAAGACTTCAAGATACTTTTGGGGTTATTATGCTTGCCCTTGTTGACAATCAACCAAAAGTTTTAAATTTAAAAGAGATGTTAACTCATTACCTTAGCTATCAAAGCGAGGTAATAATTAGAAGGACTAAATACGATCTTAACAAAGCTTTAGATAGAATGCATATACTTGAAGGATTTAAGATTATATTTGATCATTTAGACGAAGTTATTAGATTAATAAGATCCTCAAAAAATGACAAAGAAGCTTTAATAAATTTAACGGAAATTTTTGGTTTAACAGAAAAACAAGCTCAAGCAGTGCTTGATATGAGGCTTAGAAGATTAACAAATCTTGAGATAAATAAAATAACTGAAGAATATGATGAGCTCCAAAATCAAATTAATTATTTTAATAGCTTGCTTGAAGATGAGGATATGATTTTTCAAGTAATCAAAGATGAATTAATTGAAATAAAGAAAAAATATGCTGATGAGAGAAGAAGTACAATTGAACCTTATTATGGAGAAATAGATGTTGAAAATTTAATCGAAGAAAAAGAAGTAATGATAACATTAACAGGTTCAGGATATATAAAAAGTATACCTCAAGATGTATATACTTCTCAAAGGCGTGGAGGAAAGGGAATAATTGCGACAACTACAAAAGAAGATGATTTTGTTGATAACTTACTTGTTACTTCAACTCACAATAATTTATTGTTCTTATCAAATAAGGGTAAAGCATATAGATTAAAAGCTTATGAGATTCAAGAAGCAGGTAGAATTGCAAAAGGATCTAATATTGTGAATATTCTTCCACTTGAAAATGGTGAAAACATTCAAGATATAATATCTATAAAAGACTTAAATGAAGATGGATATTTATTAATGGTAACTAAAAAAGGTAAAATAAAAAAGACTAAGCTAAGCAGCTTTTCTAATATACGAAAAAGCGGCATAATGGCCATAACATTAGCAGATGGCGATGAATTATTAAAAGTAAAAAGAACCATGGGTGATGCTGAGATAATAATAGTTACTGCTGATGGATATGCTATAAGGTTTAGTGAAAAAGACGTTAGACCTATGGGAAGAACTGCTTCTGGTATTAAAGCTATTACGCTTAGAGAATCAGATGTTGCAGTTTCAATGGATATAATAGTTTTAGATGAAGAACTTTTAGTGGTTAGTGAAAATGGTTATGGAAAAAGAACGCATATTGAAGAATATACTATTACAAAAAGAGGCGCAAAAGGTATAAAAACATATAAGATTTCTGATAAAACAGGGAAAATAATAGGAGCTAGAATGGTTAAAGAAAGTGATGAAATCATGTTAATGAATAGTTCTAATACTGCTATTAGGCTTAATGTATCAGATATATCTTCCACAGGAAGAACCACTATGGGTGTTAAACTTATGAGGCTTAAAGAAAATGATCCAATTGTTGCTTTGACTAAAATAAGCACTAAACAAATTGGTGATGATGAAATAGGGATAGTTGAATAATAAATAATTTAAACATAGCCAATATTAATATTGACTATGTTTAAATATAAGATTATAAGTTTAGGTATAAAGCCTAAATTTTTTATTTTTTCTTTATTATGATAGAATAAAATTGCAAATTAAACATATTTTTAAAATAAAATTAATAGTAATTTTATTTACTCCTTAATTTGTTTGTTAATAATAAAATTAAATATTGGAGGTTTTTTATGAAATTAGCTGTGTTATTTGGAGGCCAATCCTCAGAATATGAAGTATCTATAATGTCAACAGTTTCAGTTTTAAAAAATATAGATAAAGAAAAATATGATATTTATAAAATTGGTATAACAAAGGAGGGTAAATGGCTAGAGTATGGTGGTCCTATAGAAAATATAGAAAATGGAAAATGGGAGCATGACGAATTTAGTAAAACACCAGATGCGTATAAATTGATTTTCAATAAAGAAGTAGATGTTGTTTTTCCAGTTTTGCATGGCTTATATGGAGAAGATGGTACTATTCAAGGGCTTTGTAGACTATCAAATATACCATGTGTTAGCTGTGGAGTTTTAAGCTCAGCTCTAATTATGGACAAAGCTTTTGCAAAGTATGTTGCTGATAAGTTTGAAATAAAACAAGCTAAATATTTAGTAATTAATGATTATAAATGGAAAAATTCTAAATCCTCAATAATTGATGAAGCAGAAAAGTATTTAGGGTATAATATTTTTATTAAACCATCTAATGGAGGATCCTCAATCGGCATATCAAAGGCACACAATAGAGAAGAGTTAATAAAAGGTATTGATTATGCTTTTAAATTTGATAGAAAAGTTGTATTAGAAGTTGGGTTAAATGCTAAAGATGTTGAAGTGGCAGTTTTAGGAAATGATGAACCAATAGCTTCTATACCAGGACAAATAGTTCCTGCAAATGAATTTTATGATTATAATTCTAAATATGAAAATGAGAATTCAGTTACGCTAGTTCCTCCTGATTTTTCTCCTGATGTAATTCAAGAATTAAAATCATTAGCTACTAAAATTTATAAATTATATGATTGCTCAGGTATGGCAAGAGTGGACTTTTTAATTGATAATGAAACATCAGAACTATACTTAAATGAGTTAAATACAATACCTGGTTTTACTAAAATAAGTTTATATCCTACAATGTGGGAAAAGTCAGGTAAGCCTTATAATGAATTAATAAATGATTTAATCAATTTAGCAATAGAAAGAAATAATAGATAGGGGAATAACAGATGTCTAAAGCATTAGCAATGTTATCAGGAGGTCTTGATAGCACTCTTGCAGCAAAATTAATAAAGGATCAAGGAATAGATGTTATAGGAATTTGCTTTAAATCCTATTTTTTCGGTGAAAGTAGTGCTGTTAAAATGGCAAAGCAAATAAATATACCACTTGAGGTAATTGATATATCAGAAGAACATTTTGAAATGGTTAAAAACCCAAAATATGGTTATGGGAAAAATTTAAATCCATGTATAGATTGCCACTCTATGATGTTTAGAATTGCTGGAAATTCTCTTGAAAAATATGGAGCAGATTTTATTATAACTGGAGAAGTACTAAATCAAAGACCCATGAGTCAAAATAGAAATGCTCTAAATATTGTAAAAAGAGAGAGTTTAATTGAGGAAAAAATAATAAGACCTCTTTGTGCACAAAAACTAGAACCAACTAAAATGGAATTGGATGGTATAATTAATAGAGAAAATTTATTAGGAATAAATGGAAGAGAACGAAAAATTCAAATGGAACTAGCGAAAGAATGGAATATAATAGATTATCCCTCTCCAGCTGGAGGATGTAAACTCACTGAGCCAAATTACACTATGAGACTTAAAGATTTATTAAATAATTGTAAAGAAATTAGTAAAAGAGACATTATACTTTTAAAATATGGTAGACATTTTAGAGTTAGTGAAAATTGTAAAATCATTTCAACTAGAAGTGAAGAAGAATGGAATGATATATTTAAGTTATTGACAAAGGATGATATGATTTTTGATTCAGAAGATTATAAAGGCTCTACAATTATAATAATTGGTAATCCTACAGAAAAGGATATTGAAATGGCCTCTAAAATATGTGTAAGGTATTCTAAAAAAGCAAAAGAATTGATTAATGTGAAATATGGACATTATAAAAGTGAACAATTAGAGAGGATTCAAACTATATCTGCCAGTGAAGATGAGATAAATAAATATATCCTAAATTAAAAAGAAGGTGATTTTTTGAAAAAAAACGCATTAATATCTTTAGTCAGCTTTCAAAATGATGAAGATAAACTAGAAGTTGTTACACCTGGAGACTTCTATAAAAAAGAAGATTTATATATAGTTGAATACGATGAGACAAAAATATCTGGTATGGAAGGAACTAAAACTATTTTAAAAATAGGAAATGATAATTTTACTTTATTAAGGGAAGGCAATACTATTACAAATATGAACTTTCAAAATGGAAAAGAAAGCATATCAATTTATGATACACCTTATGGAGTTCTTCAGATTAAAATAAAAACTAAGGATTTATTAGTTAATGTAAATGATCAAGGTGGAGAAATATTGGTAAATTATAATATGATTGTATCGGGTACAAGTCAAACAGATACAAAACTTAAAGTAAACATTAAAAAGTTGCCAAATTAATGATTTGAAAAGTGGTAATAACTTGTATTTCCACTTTTTTGTTTTTTTGATTAATTATATTTAAATTGAAAAGATAAAATTATTTTATAACTCAAGTAATTTAGTATACTTGGGTTATATTTATGCCTTTAACTATACTTTAAACAGCTTTTATAATTTTAAAAACTTAACTACAACCTGAAAAAATTGCAGTTTGGAATGTTACAACTATTTATAAAAAAACTATTCAGATTTTTTAGTTAAAAAGCACATTTTTTATTATATATTAAACTAGAATTAACAATATTAAAAATATTATTTATTGACTAAACTACAAATAAACCTTAAACTCATTCTGTTTTTTTCAAGGTTTTCCGTTATAAATATTCAACTTATTTTTCAAATCTTAATTTTTTATAATACTCCTAAAATTTAAACCAAGACTACTTTATCTTTATCATTTCTCCAATTGTATTTGCTTCCAATTTTTTTAATATATTTTCATCTATTATATTTTTTTCAATATAATATCCCATGTCATCTTTGTTATATTTAACTTTAAAGGCCTTTTTTATCTTTCCTCTCATATCTTTTCCTGCAAAATTTGCAGCTTCTGTCCTTTTAAAGGATGCAACAATGTTA
>JAVBPD010000040.1:0-23234 GCA_031549885.1 Clostridiaceae bacterium | reverse complement strand
TGCAGAAGTAATTGTTTTATACACATTATAATTAGATTCTAATAATTTAGCTTTTGATGAGTTTGATAATTCAACCCCTTTATTTAAAAGAGACTCTCTATCTTGATCTGATAATAAGCCGCTTTCAATAGGTATTTGTGGGAAAAGAGTGTCATTTACACCTAAAATAAACAAATAATCAACAGACTTGCTTACCCACCTTGAAACATCACTTACCATAACCTCATCAACGCTTGATGGTATTACTCCAATATCGTAATCTTCAATAGCTGAAAAAAGCATTTTATAAAATTCATCTAAAGTTACTTTAACATCTCCTAATACCTCTACTAGTTCATCTAATATATCGATAAATATTTTCCATATTTGCTTGTATTCATTGAATTTATCTTCCATTTTGTTCTTTCTAAATTCTACTAAAGTATCTTCAATAGATTTAGGAAAATTAAAAGCTAAAAGAAAATCGTACATTTCTTTGCAAAAAAAACTAACCTTTTGTTTCTTCGATAATGCATGGTTTAAAGATATAAACTTTTCTGCAATAAAATTTTTTATATTATTAATCTCTTCCATGTATTTAATTTCTTTTTCAGAAATCTCTTCTGAATTTATCCTAAAAGGATAATAATCCCATTTGCTTGTTAAAAGCCACATTTTTTTACCCTTAATACCTGTAGCTAAAAGATAATTTTCAAACTTATCTATTTTATTTCTATTTTCTTCATTTGAAATTTCCTCATCAGAAACTTTAATAAATCCGCTTTTTAGAAAGGAAATAATGCTTTCATAATTAAAATTTTTTATAACAACTTCTAAAGATGAAAAAATTGCCATAAGAAGATTATTGCCTTTGCATTGCCTTCTTTTATCTAAAAAAAATGAAATTTCATATTCTTTTAACATTATTTCAATTAAACTTTCATATACTTCTAGACAGCTGCATATTATAGCAAAATCTTTATATCTTAAACCTTTTTCACGAACTAACTCGCTTATTTTTCTAGCTGCAAATTCCACTTCTGAATATGTATTTTTCCCTCTAAAAACCTCTATATTGTTTGGTTTTTTACCATAATGTTTCACAGGGTATAAAAAGATATTTTTTTCAAGATATGCAAGATCTTCAGATTTATCAAATCTTTTACAAGGAAAGCATCCAATTTCGGCTGGTTTATCAAGAGAAACATTATTTTCTTTGGCAAGCCTTAAAAGTTTATCCTCAGTAAATCTTAAAGGATTAAAAATATCCCTATTATCATCTCCGGAAATATTTAATGTTATATTTACATTTTTACATATCTTTAAAAGCTTACTTATAACATTGTATTGATTGGGAGTAAAATCAATAAAATCATCAATCCATACTCTGCTATTTTTAAATAAATTTGCCCCTTCCATTTTATCTAAAACATAACTTAATTCTTCTTCTTTATCATAATAATCTTCATTTAATTTTTCCAAATAATCATTATATACTAAAGCAATATCTTCAAGCTTTGCTTTTAATTCTTTATTTTCCATGTTTAAAATAGCAAGTTTAAGCATGGAAAACGATATACCATATCGAATAAATTCTGTAATTATTTCATTAAATTCACTTGTCACACCTACTAATTTAGCAGGATTTTTGTAAATTTTCATTTCATTTACATGATTATTTAAAATATAATAAATAAGCATGTTTTTTCCAGCTTTGCCTATTAATTCTTTCTTTATGCCTCCTTGCTCATTAAATATCCTGTAAGCAAGCCTTTTAAAACTTAAAACATGAACTTTTAATGGAGCACCATCTCCCACAAAATCTAAAACTTTCTTTGCTACTTCATAGTTAATGTTTGCTGGAATAATTAAAATCAAGTTATCATTATTTTCTTTAAAATTTTTTTTAATGTCCTCATAGCAATAGTAACTTTTTCCGCTTCCTGCTCTTCCAAATATGAATCTTAGTGACATAACTCAACCTCAAATCTAAATTAGAAATATTTTATATTATTATAGCATAAAAATATAGAATACATGTTTTCTTTTAATATTTAATAGTTAAAAATTTCAAAATCTAAAAATAATAATGAATAAAAAATGGCTATTGTTGGAAATAATCATATGGTATATTATAATTAAACAGAAATATGTAATAACTAAATTTTATACTCTTATGCTTAACTTAAATAAAGTTAAGCAATTTTTTTAATTCGCCATAAAGTTTCAATAAAGCTATTATTAAAATGAATTTTGAATCTTTAGAATTTGATGATATAAAAGATTATACGATTATATAAAAGAATTCTTGGTAAAATCAATAATAATTTATAGATAAAGAATAAGAGGTAACTCAGGTCGATCTTTAATTTCCAACATTTCACAATATTCATAAAATGATAGTGTTGGTACCTGTATGACTGTCCACCTTCCAGCGCCGCTTTCAGTAGCCTTTTTCTTCAAAATCGGACTAGCACTGTATGAGATAAAGGATGAATATCGTAGATTGTTTTAACCCACTGATCCCAATCAGCAGCATATTGAACTTCATCAAGAAATACGCAAAACGTTTATATGTTTTGCTGAACTCCGGACGTATAATTCCAGATTTCCACCATGGATTAAAGGCTGTTAAAACCTTTAATATATTTTCATGAGAAGTTAAACTCACGTTACCACCTCCAATAATGCTAAATATACTACACATTATTTCTTATAATAATGTATAGTATACATTATTATAAGACCTCCTTTTATAAAATTCAATAATATTTAAGTTCTATAATATTTTCAAATTTTTTTCATAAAATTCTATAATATTTAAATTTTCTTTAAATAATTCTTTTATATATTTCCCAATTTTTATATTATCCTCATTATATTTTTTACACATGGATTTTATTAACTTTTCAGCAATAATTTGACCAAGAGTATAATTATGAATATACATGCTATCAAGGCTTCTAAAACTATCTTTATACCAAGGATTTTTATTATTCATTTGCAATCCCAATTTTGAATAATGTTTAATATACAGTTCTTCAGGATCTATTTTAGAATTCCATAGATCAAATTCAAATGAAGCACTTAAAGCAGTTCTCATATATTCCAAATTTATAATATCTTTCATCTTTTCTGAAAGATCACCTGAAAACATAATATTCATAGCTAAATTTTCCATAAGAACAGCAGAAAATTCATCAAAACATCCAGTTATATTAAAAAACTCCTCATCTTTTTCTTTACTTACATAATAATACAAAATACCATGACCTAATTCATGAAACAATGTTCTTAGATCAAAAATTGAATTAGGCTCTCTAATGCATATTCGTATATCATCTTGAGAAATTTTTGTACAATAACCCATATCTTTATGATATACAATGGTTATTTTACCAAGCACTTCCTCAAAACCAAATTTTCTTAAAAAACTATCTATAAGAAAATCAACTTCTATATCTTTTAAATCAATAGATTCAATATTTTTAAGATTAAAAAACCAATTTTCCCATGTTAAATAATATTTATCTGTTAATCTTTTTACAGAAGACAAATTTTTTTCTATATATTCATCAATTAAACATTTAAGCTTTTGAAAATCTAAGTTTTCGCAGTACATAACTAAATCTACATATCCTTTAAAATAAAATTCTCTAGAAACCTTATTTCGAGCATCCATTAAAGAAAAGACATCTATCTTTATATCTTCTTTAAAATTATCATTATAGCTATAATCAATTTTATTTCTAATAATGACAGTAGAAGGATCATTTTCCACTAATCGTCTAAGTTCACTTTTACTTAAAGTAGCTAAATTTTTCTTTTTATCAAGATAGTCATATATTTCATTGCAAATAATATTTAAATCATGATGTTTATCATAAATATAGTTTTCCCATTGAAATTTGTTAAGCTTATAAAGAAACTCATTCATATTTCACCTCAAAATTATTTTGGATAATAAATAACCGCATTAAATATACATTTTGACTCTCCTACATTTTTATATGAATGAGAGCAATCAGCTTTAAAATGCAGAAACCCCTCATCATTTATATTAAATATCTCACCATTAACTGAAATTTCAAGGCTTCCAGAGAATAAAGTTATAAATTCCTCTGCACCTAAAATATGAGGCTCAGCACGAAGATACCCATTTACTTCAAGCTCAGTATAATATATTTCAAATCTTCTATTTTCTTCAAAAGGCAAAAAGCAATACTTTTTAAATCTTCCTTCATCTTCAGTAAATGCCTTTAATTCTTTTTTATGAATTAATTTAAAATCATCATCTTTTATCTCCATAATTTTTGTAAATGATATTTTAAAACCATTAGCAATCTTCCATATTGTTGAAATAGTTGGGTTTACTTCACCTCTTTCAATTTGACCGAGCATACTTTTGCTCACTCCTGTTATTTTTGAAGTACCATCTAAACTTAAATTTCTTTCTTCTCTTAATTTTTTTAAATTTTCTGCTATTATTAAATTTATATTTTCCAATTTAATATCTCCAGTTCTATTTTTTATTGACAATATACAATACAAATCGTATTATATATAATACAGAATAATATACTGATCATTTTGTATATTATATCATACACTTTTAAGAGGTGAAATATGTTTAATGGTTTTGCATTCTTTTCTTATATTTTTTTAACAGCCATAACTCCTGGACCAAACAATATTATGGCCATGACATGTGGCAGCAAATACGGATTTAAAAAGGGATTAAAATTCTGTTTTGGGGTATTTATAGGGTTTTTAATTATCATCTCACTTTGCACTTTTTTGGGAACCATTTTGTTTAATTTAATGCCAAAAATAGCTCCATTTATTAAATATGCTGGAGCTGTTTATATACTTTATTTAGCTTATAAAACATTAAAAGATAAACCTAAAGAAGAAAGCGATAATCTAATAGATGAAAAAAAATTGATTTTAAATGGAATGCTCCTTCAATTTATTAATCCAAAGCTAATAATTTATGGCATAACTTCAATGTCCACATTTATTTTACCTCATTTTAAAACTTTCAATATACTATCATTTTTTATATTAGCACTTTCATTGATGGGATTGTTATGTACAATACTTTGGAATACCTTCGGTGTGGGCTTTAACGTATTATTTAAAAAGCATTATAAAATCTTAAATATAATATTATCAATTTTATTAATTTATTGTGTTATTTCTTTAATACTATAAGAATATATATAGTCATAAGCAATTTAAAAGGAATAATATGCCCAAATACAACCTATCTGGCACTATGACAGCTATAAATCTTGCAAAAGCTTTTGCTGGCGAAAGTCAAGCAAGAACAAGGTATCTATTTTATTCTGAAGTTGCCAAAAAAGAAGGCTTTGAAACTATTAAACAAGCTTTTCTTGAAACTGCAGATAATGAAAGAGGCCATGCAGAAATGTTTTTTGAATATTTATCAGGCGGTTTACCAGCTGAATATTTAAACCCAGATGTTCTTGTTGCAACTGGAATGTCAAAAACACCAAACAATCTTGCTTATGCTGCAAAAGGTGAATTAGATGAATGGTCAAAGTTATATCCTTCCTTTGCCAAAGACGCTAAAAGAGAAGGGTTTCCAGAAATTTATACTTCCTTTTCTAAAATTGCAACTGTTGAGTTTAGACATGAAAAAAGATTTTTAAATTTACTAGAAAGACTTAAAAACAATATGCTTTACAGCTTGCCCTATGAAGTGGTTTGGGAATGCAGCAATTGTGGTTATAGAGTTAAAGGAAACTCTGCCCCTGATATATGTCCTGCCTGTCACCATGAACAAAATTATTTTAAAATAGCTCACAAAGAAATTTATCCAATTTAACAACTGCAGAAGCTCATAAGTTTTATAACAATTAAACTTATGAGCTTCTTTTAATTTATTGGCAATAAAACCGTAAACAAAGATCCCTCATTTAACTTACTTTCAACATATACCTTTCCTCCATGAACATCCACTATGGATTTTACAACTGCAAGCCCAATTCCTGTGCCACCAGTCATTTTATTTCTCGATTTATCAGCTCTATAAAATCTTTCAAAAATATATGGTAAGTCCTCTTCAGAAATGCCTATTCCATTATCTTCTATGCAAATTTTAACAAAATCATTAAAATTCTCTAAATTAATTTTAATTTCTCCATTTTCATTTGTATATTTAATTGCATTAGTTAAAAGATTTATTAATACTTGAGTTATCCTATTTTCATCTGCCAAAATGCTAGAACATTCACCATAAACACTTGTGTCTAAATTCTTTTTATTAATATCAAGTTCAAGATTTATTAGACTTTTTTGGACTAATTCCTTTACATTAATTCTAGTCTTACTTAAATTTAAAATGTTGCTTTCCACATTAGCTATGCTCTCTAAATCCATTATTAATTTACTTATCCTCAAGATCTCATCATAACATGATTCAAGCCTATTTTGTGTTGGTTCCCATATGCCAATTGTCATAGCTTCCACATGTGTTTGAAGTGTTGTTATAGGTGTTCTTAGTTCATGTGCTACATCTGCAGTAAGCTGCTTCCTTAGCTTCTCTTGGCTTTCTAAAGACTTTGCCAAATTATTTACCGATAAAATAAGATCATTTACTTCTTTTATTGTGGTATTTTCATTTAATCTTTGAGAATAATCTCCATTTGATATTTGTTTTGTTACAACAATGCTCTTTAAAATAGGATTGCTTATGCCTTTAGATATAATAAGCCCTATAATTACTGAAAAAATTAAAGATGAAACCCCAATAATTATTAAAATTGCGTTTAATCTGCTTAAATAATTAAAATCATTTTCATTTAAAAAATATGGTCCATAATAACTTATCTTGGCTATACCAATTTGTTTTTCATTATAAGTTAAAGGAAAGTATTTATCAGTAAATTGCCCCTTTAAGCTTGGATATTTTGCAATCATGTATTTTGACATATCATTCATCATCTGCTCACAAGCAGTCATATCACATGTTCGTGCATCCCAAACAGTATTTTTACTCTCATCATCTACAGATATTATATATCCTCTATTTAAAGCGCTCATGCCTATAGCATGAACAAATCCTTCATCAAATGTCTTTCTGCCCTTATCATATTGTGCACACAACTGTACAACAATATCTTCCATATTCTTTTCTTCTTGATTTACCTTATAATCTTCAAATTGCTTACCTATAAAAATATTTGATAAAGCACTAATAAGGCCAACTGTTAAAAATACAATTAAAGCAATAACAAGTGTAAGCTGAGTTTTAAGGCTTTGTCTAAACAAATTCCCCACCTACTCTCCACCAAATCTGTATCCTACACCATGTACAGTTAATATATAAACAGGATTTTTAGAGTCGCTTTCAATTTTTTGTCTAATATTTTTAATATGAAAATCAATAGCTCTATCATAACCGGTATAATCATTGCCAAAGGCAACCTCTATTAATTCTTCCCTTGTAAATGTCTTATTTGGGTATTTAATTAATGCCACCAAAATTTTATATTCGCTAGATGTTAAGTTAATTATAGATTTTGCTTTTTTTACAACATAGCTTTCAAAATCTATTTCTAAATCACCACCTAGCCAAGAGTTTTTTTGAAAAAGTGGCATTACATCATCTGAAGACCTTCTTAAAACAGCTTCAATTCTTGCATATAATTCTACCAAGCTAAATGGCTTTGTAATATAATCATCTGCTCCTATAGAAAGGCCAGTTAAAAGATCTTTTTCATTTACCTTTGCAGTTACCATTATTATAGGCACACGTGATTTTTTACGAATAGCTTTGCATATTTCTTCACCAGACATATCAGGAAGCATTAAATCTAAAAGTATTATGGATATATTTTCTTTTTCTAAAATTTCAAATGCTATTTTACCATTTTCTGCTCCATAAACAATAAAGCCCTTTGTTTCTAAAAAGGACTTTACAACATCTATTATTTTAAATTCATCATCAACAATTAAAACTTTCTTTAAATTGCTCAAATAATCACCTCAATTTTACTTAAGATTAAAAGGCTTTAAGAATTTATAAATCTCATCTGTTTTCCCATTTGATTCCATAATTTTTACTTTTGAGTAAACCCATCCTTCAACATTTTCTGGATTTACTCCAGCATCTATAAAAACTTGGGGGTTTAAAACAAAGACAATATCTTTATCATTTTTTGTCATGTCTTTTGCAAACTCAAATACATTGCCACTATCAAGGCTTACTCCAAAATGATCTAAATCAGAATGGTATTTAATATGATCACGAGCTAATTCTTCAATCTTTTCAAAGGATGAAATAGCAGTTTCATTACCATCACTTGTTAAATTGTTTAAAAACTTAGTTCCAACAATTAAATTATCACCGCTTACCATTTTTTCAGGAAGTTTTTTTACATCAAGCCCTGCATCAACAAATGGCTTTGAACTAAATGTTAACATAGCATCATATTCTAAAGCCTTATCACCACAAGCCCAAATAAATTTTGTACTTTCATCAGGAGCAGTCAAAGTCCAAGCTCCCAATGAATCATCCTTTGATATTTTTATTGCATTTAAAACCTCATTAAAAGATTTAATTGCAGTATTTCCTATAATATCAGTTGATTCACAAGCAGTGAAAGAAAATACAATTGGAATTGTTATTAAAAAAGAAATTAATTTTTTATTAAGCATAAATCCTACCACCTTAATGAGGTTTAAAAGTTTTCAGTCTAAGTGCATTTGATAAAACTGAAACAGAACTTAAAGACATTGCTGCTGCTGCAAACATTGGATTTAAAAGCGGCCCTCCAAATATATGCAAAACCCCTGCTGCAATTGGTATTCCCAGCACATTGTATCCAAATGCCCAAAATAAATTTTGTTTTATATTTCTAATAGTTCCTTTGCTAAGCTGTATAGCTGTTGCTACATCTGAAAGATCGCTTTTCATAAGCACAATATCTGCAGATTCCATCGCTACATCTGTACCAGATCCAATTGCAATACCTATATCAGCTTGTGCTAAAGCAGGAGCATCATTTATTCCATCTCCAACCATAGCAACCTTTTTGCCTTCACTTTGAAGCTTCTTAACTTCATTTGACTTATCTTGTGGCAGTACCTCACTTAAAACTCTATCAATACCAACTTGTTTTGCAATAGAGTCTGCTGTTTTTTTATTATCTCCTGTTATCATTGCAACCTTTATTCCCATGGATTTTAATCTATCAATGGCATCTTTGCTGCTCTTTTTAACAACATCTGCTACAGCTATAATTCCAACAAGCTCCTTATCTATAGCAATATACATTGGTGTTTTACCCATATTGGCTAAATCATCCGAAGCATCTATTAATTCAATAAAGGATATTCCATTATCCTCCATAAGCTTTTCATTTCCAAGCAAAATGTTTTTCCCATCAATTAAAACTTCAATTCCATGGCCAGGTATTGCTTTAAAATCATCATATTTTAAAATTTCTAAATTCTTTTTTATAGCTTCATTTACAATTGACTGCCCTAAAGGATGCTCTGATCCTTTTTCTGCTGATGCTGCAAGTTGCAATAACAAATCTTCATCTATACCACTCGCAGCTACAACATCAGTAACTTCAGGCTTTCCTTCTGTAATAGTTCCTGTTTTATCAAAAACTATAGTGTCAATTTTATGAGTGCTTTCAAGAGCTACACCGCTTTTAATTAAAATTCCATATTCTGCACCCTTTCCTGTTCCAACCATTATAGCTGTTGGTGTAGCCAGTCCAAGTGCACATGGGCAAGCAATTACAAGAACTGAAATAAATATGGTAATGTAAAAAATCATAGATTGGCCACTTATAGCCCATAAAATAGCTGAAACAAGCGCTATACCAAATACAATTGGAACAAAATATCCTGAAACTATATCAGCAAGTTGAGCAATTGGTGCCTTTGACCCTTGAGCTTCTTCTACAAGCTTTATGATCTGTGCAAGGGCAGTATCACTTCCCACCTTTGTAGCCTTAAATTTTATTGTTCCATTTTTATTAATACTTGCAGCAAATACTTT
This sequence comes from Clostridiaceae bacterium, assembly GCA_031549885.1. GTDB lineage: Bacteria > Bacillota > Clostridia > Clostridiales > Clostridiaceae > WQUF01. The sequence goes on along the minus strand of JAVBPD010000040.1, from coordinate 13,213 downwards.
GTCATTTATCTTTTTATCAACAGGCATGCTTTCACCTGTAAGCATAGATTCATCTATAGCAGTATTTCCTTCTAAAACTACGCCATCCACAGGTATTTTCTCCCCTGGTTTTACAAGTATTATATCTTCTATTTCAACTTCATCAATTGGAATTTCAATCTCCACATTATTTTTAAATATAATTGCAGTTTTTGGAGCAAGGCCCATTAATTTTTTAATTGCTTCACTGGTCTTTCCCTTCGATACAGCTTCAAGGGATTTTCCTAGCAATATTAAAGTAATAATTACCCCTGCACTTTCAAAATACAGTCCATCCACAGCTTTAAAATTAAGCCTCAATATTTCATACATAGAATAAAGGCTATACAAAATGGCTGCAGTTGTTCCAATTGCTATTAAAGAATCCATATTAGGAGCACCTGAAAATAAAGCTTTATATCCTATTGTATAAAATTTATATCCAACAATTACAATTGGAATTGTAAGCACCAGTTGAACAATTGCATAATTTAATGGATAATCCATAGGCCTTAATATACTAGGAATTGGAAAATGAAGCCACCATATCATAGACCCCATGGCAAGATACAAAAGTGGCACGCAAAAAATTGCAGCAATTGTAAATTTTGTCCATAAAGTTTTAATTTGCTTTTCTTTTCTAATCTTGTCTTCATCAACAGCAGACTTCTTCTGGGTGTCAATAGCTTTATAACCTATAGATTGCAGCTTATTTTTAATCTCCGAAAGCCTTATTAAAGATGGGTCATATATTATTTTTGCTTTTTCTGTAGCTAAATTAACTGAAATACTGGACACTCCAGGCAATTTTCCAATGACCTTTTCAATTCTAGCAGAACATGCAGCACATGTCATTCCAGTTATGGACATTGTTATTTCATTTTCTTTCTTATCCTCTTTTGCTCCATATCCAATTTTCTCTATAGCTTGTATAATATCTTTTAACAAAATCTTTTCATCATCGAACTCAACATTTGCTTTTTCTGTGGCTAAATTAACAGAAATATCAGTAATTCCAGAATGCCTTTTTAATACCTTTTCAATCCTAGCAGAACATGCAGCACAAGTCATTCCAGATATCTTTAGAGTTTCTTTATGATTCATTTACATCCTCCTTTACTTACTCCCACAACAACCACCACCCATGGTACAACCAGGCATGCTATTATCACTTATGACATTTTGTAAGCTTCCTACAGCACTTTTATTAATATTATTAATATCATCTACTACAGTTATAGTGCTCTTTATCATATTCATCCAACAGCTATATGGAATTGTACCACTTTCACTTGGTGTAAACTCAATTATATTATCCCCCGGAACAAGTTGTTTTTCAATATTAAATTGACCTATTTGCATTTTTTGATTACAACCAGTTATATCTGATGCATCAGCTTTTATTGTCCATTTAACTGGTATCCCTTTTTGAACAACTATAGCTGTATAGCCATTTGAAAGCTTTGTAGTAATAATTTGATTATTTCCATTTATTTTTGCTATATTAGAATCGCTAGAAGCACTAGAGATATCTTCTATATTGGACTCAGCATCATTTATAGCAGGCCCTGCGCACCCAGAAAATGAAAAAAGAAAAATTGTAGATGCACAAATCATTTCTAAAACTGATAAAGATATTTTTTTCATAAAAATTTGCTCCTTAATTTAATATTAACATTATATTTACTCATTGTGAGATTTTTATGAGTAAAGTCATATTCACTATTTTATTTTAGTATGTTATTATTTGAAAAGGTGATGTGTAATATGAATTATGATTATTATAAAGATTATAAACATGATAATAACCTAAGAAAAGGTTTTTTAAAATTAACAAATGAAGTGTTTGGAATAGATTTTACTGCCTTTTATGAAAACAAATTATGGGATGATAATTATATTTGTCATACTTTTTTTCATAAGGAAAGAGCAATATCAAATATTTCAATTATGAAAATGATTTTACTTATAAATAACAAAATTGTTCCTGCAATTCAAATAGGTGCAGTGTGCACTGATAAAGAGTATAGAAACCAAGGCCTGGCAAGAAAGCTTATGGAATATGTTTTTAACGACTATAAGGAGTTCCCTCTTATATATTTATCTGCAAATGAAAATGCAATAAACTTTTATTTAAAAACGGGGTTTAAAAAGTTAAATGAAATCATTTGGTATGAAGATGTTGATTGCATTTACAATGATGCTAAGCCCCTAGAAAATATTGATCCATTTTCTGAAAATTTTAAAAAAAGGCTTGAAAATAGAATTTATTCCAAGACTTTTGATGTAATTGAAAGCAAATCAGTATTATTTTTTTATGCCTTAGAAAGATTTAATAAAGATTTTTATTATTGCAGAGATTTAGATTGTGTAATACTTGGAGAAAAATCTAATGATACTTATGAGCTTTATGAAGTATTTACAGATAAGCTTATTAGTTTTAATGAATTAAAACCTTATATTTTAGATCCTTACATTAAAAAAGTAAGGTTTCATTTTACACCGGATATTTTTATAGAAAAATTTAAAACGGAATCTCATTATGACAATACTAGATTTTTTAAAGGTGATTTTCCTCGTGAGCTTGAAAACAATTTTACTTACCCAATAATATTTCAAACCTAAAAAATATAACCTCATATATCATAGCAAAAACCTAAAGATTAAATTTCTAAAGGAAATTACAGATTTAATGAGGTTATTATAAGGTGTTTTTCACACAATTAATCAAAATAATTTTAAATTTTTAAGGGAGAATATATTCAGAAGCTTAGATAAAATAATGGATCTTTCTAAAGTCTATATTTCGTATTTCGGGGAAATAATATAAGTTATGAACTAAAAGCCTATAAACTTTTCTACTTATTTTTAAAACTCTGCTTTCATACTTAGAAAGATCCACAATATTATCTAACTACATTATATCTTACTACTTTATTAACCATATTTCCGTTGGCACCTCTAACACTATAAGTCATTCTATATTTCCCAACTTTAGCAGTATTAATCTTTCCACTAATGGTTACTTTGTTTGTAATATTTGGACCTCTTCCTCCATTATCCATAGCCTTTACGCCTTGCATTATAACAAATTTAGTATTTAATTTAATTGTTCTGTCTCTAACGGTTATAACTGCATCCTTCACTGGAATAACAGGTTTAGGAGGTTTTATAGGTTTATCAGGTTTAGTAGGTGAATAGCATCCTGCAGCTTTATAGAAATTTTTTAAAGAAGTTAAGAATGTAGCGTAATCACTAAGATATTTGCTGATTTGATTTAGAGTTTTAATATCACTTCCACTACTGGTTTGAAAATCTACTATTGATAATCTTGATCCTGTTGTATATAAATCATGAGTTGTTAAAAGATAAAGCTTGTCATAATATTCGCTAGTTGGTCTTATTCTTCTAGCTTCATCTAATATTTCTGTCTTTAATACTAAATCTATTGGTCCAATTGAAGCATTTCTTAACTGCTGATTCACCCTTGAAACGTAACCATTATCTCTTATATAAGGTATAGTCCCTGAATTCGATTCCCAGTGATAATAATATGGCCCAGTATATCTGTTATTGCTTCCATCATAAAAAGCTAAATTTCTAATATCTCTAGATGCTGTGTTAGCACTTGTAATAGCTCTATCAATTGTAGCTTCAGCTATACACATCTGTGTAAAACTATACTCAACTAAGCTTTTTAAGTTACCAAAAACTCCTGCCTTTACTCTCATATCGGCGTATTCACGTGAGCCTGGTGATATGCTAGGAACTTTTAATGTGGCTGCACCTACCACAGATGACAACATCATTATAGAAGTAATAGTAGATACAACTACTTTGTTCAGAAATCCTTTTATCTTCATAGATATATCTCCCCTTTTTTCTATATTTATTTATCTTCAATTATATTATACTATATAATCTAGAATTTATCAACAAAATTATTCCTTAAATTTTGATTAATTTTAATTTATTTTTTAAACAATGTACTTTTATGACAATCATATCCTTTTTTTCGAAAATAATAAGCCCTTTTATTAAATACATTTTATATAATTTAAGGGCAAATTTAAATGGCATTATAAACTTAAATTAATTTATAATGCCATTTACAACTATTTATGCTTAACTATAACCTCATCGATTATTCCATAAGCTTTTGCTTCCTCAGCGCTCATAAAATTATCTCTATCTGTATCTTGTGCAATTTGTTCTATGCTTCTGCCAGTATTCTCTGCAAGTATTCTATTTAATCTTTCTTTGTTTTTTTGAAGATAATCTGCCATAATCTTAATATCAGTAACTTGACCTTTAGCCCCTCCAGATGGCTGATGTATCATTACTTCAGCATTAGGAAGCGCAAATCTCTTTCCTTTAGTTCCACCTGCAAGTAAAAATGCCCCAAAGCTTGCAGCAAGACCAACGCAAATAGTTGACACATTGCATTTTATATACTTCATAGTATCATAAATTGCAAAGCCTGCTGTAACAGATCCACCTGGGCTGTTTATATAAAGATGTATATCTTTATCAGGGTTTTCAGCCTCTAAAAATAAAAGCTGGCTTACAACTATGCTTGCAGAAGCGTCATTAACTTCTTCACCTAAGAATATAATTCTATCTTTTAAAAGTCTTGAAAAAATATCATAACTTCTCTCACCATAACTAGTTTGTTCAATTACATATGGCACTAAACTCATGCAGCATTCACTCCATTCTTAATAATTTTATCATAGAATTTAAATTTATCTTTTCTATATTCAAAAACCCCTAATTTTCTATATATTTTAGGAGGATATTGATACATCTTTTTAAATGCATAAGTAAAGGCTTGAAGTGATTCATAATTTGCATCATAGGCAATGTCTGAAATTGAATCTTCTGAATCTTTTAGCCTTTTAGCTGCTTCTTCAAGACGCCTTTTCTTTATATATTTGTGTATTGTTAATCCTACCTCTTCTTGAAACAACCTATTTAGATAAAATTTTGAATAACCTATTTTATTTGAGATGTGATCTAATTTTAACTTATCATTTAAATGATTTTCTATAAAATCTATAGTTTTTGATATAGCTTTCTTATTTTCATCCATGGCCATGGACTACCTCCTTTGCACTTACATTAAAAGTATTATTCTAATTATAGCAATTAAAATAGCACATGTCTTAATAAAAAATGCTATTTTTTATCATGTTTCAAAATAAAAAAAGATGCATAATTTACATCTTTTTTTAAAACCAGCATTAATTATGATCTTTTTGTAGTAGCACAAATTTTATATTCTAATTTTTCATAAAATTCTTTATTATCAAAAGATGCAAACGCTTTATTTATTGAACTTTCAAGCAAATTTAAATCTTTTACCTTTGCTTCCACCAGTATCATGTAGTATCTTGTTGTGAAATAATAATATTTCATCTACAGTAATCCAACTTATCATTTTGCTAATTCTTTAAATGCCTCTCTATTTTGAATTACAATTTCATCCATTAATTGTTCTTTTCTTTTTTTTAAATCATCATTTATTAAGGTAGTTATATAATCATTAATACTGATATCTATATCAACAGAGAGATATTTTAATTGTTTATGCAGATCATCATTTAACCTTATTGTTAACTGTTTCATTATTATCACCTCTAATAATATTATAGCATTATGATATCATAATGTCACTATTAACAAAACTCCACCTAACAAAATGCTAAGTGGAGCAAAGCTTACTATATTTCATAATTAAAGATCAAAAGTTTGTTTATATTTCCTATAATTTTATCAACCACATCAAGATGTTTAGGATCTTTCTCATAATTATCGAGATCTTCTTTTGTATCAAATTCAGTATACAATCCCATCTCATATTCTTTATTAGCGTCATCCATTCTGATGCCCACTTCTAAATGTTTTATAAGATCAATTTTTTCTTTTAAGCTCTCTAACATCTCTTTAGTGTAATCTTTTACTTCTTTCTCAACATTTTCCTTAAACTGAACTAAAACGATGTGTTTAATCATGATTTTTCCCCTTTTTACCTTAATTATACTATACCTTCAAAGTCTTATCTATAGCATTGCATCCAATAATGATGCAGCTGCTATAAGCATTGCACATATAATTCCCAATACTGTTTTATAGCCTATTATCTTAAAATATTTTCTAAGGCTACTTACCTCATTAAATTTCTCTGGTTTCTTTCCTTTTGATAGAAAAATTCCTGCTAAAAAAAATATTCCTAAAGATGCAACTAGAAGCAGTCCATCTTTCCCTGCTTCTAACCCGTCTTTAACAGAAAGCCCTCTTACAAGGAATCCTCCTAAAAAAAGTATTCCCCCAAGTAAACTTGAGATGATTGAACCTAAAATTATAGATTTTGCCAAATCCATAAAAAACACAGTTGCATTTTTCACTTTTGAATCCTCAGTTTATCACAATAATGGCAAGCTACAAAATGATCATTTCCTGCATTCTTTAAAACTGGCATTTCCTTTTCACAAATAGACATAGCATATTTACATCTGCCGAAGAATTTACAACCTGGTTTTGTATTGATAGGGCTTGGAACTTCACCTTCTAGTTTTATTTTATTCTTATCTCTTTCCTCTTCTATTTCAGGATCAGGTATTGGAATTGCAGATAGCAATGCCTTGGTATAAGGATGCTGTGGATCTGAATATAATAATTTTGAGGTAGTAAGTTCTACTAAAGTCCCAAGATAAAGCACTGCTACACGATCCGAAATATGCTTTACCATTGATAAATCGTGAGCTATAAATAGATAGGTTAACTTCATCTTATTTTGGAGCTCAACTAATAGGTTTACAATCTGCGCTTGAATGGAAACATCTAAAGCAGAGATGGGTTCATCAAGTATCATAAACTCAGGCTGTACTACTAGTGCCCTGGCAATGCCAATTCTCTGCCTTTGTCCTCCAGAAAACTCATGTACAAAGCGGTTTGCATGCTCATGATTTAAGCCTACCATTCCAAGATAATTATAAATCATGTTTTGCCTCTCATTTTTGTTTGCAGCTAGATGATGTATGTCAATTCCTTCGCCAATTATATCAGATACTGTCATACGTGGATCCAATGATCCATAAGGGTCCTGAAATACCATCTGAACTTTCTTCTTAAATTCAAAGCGCTCTTTGCCTGTTAATCCATGGACGTCTTTTCCCTTATAGAGCACCTGCCCATCTGTTTTATTATACAATCCAATGCAGGTACGCCCACAAGTTGTTTTTCCACACCCAGATTCGCCTACCATTCCCAGAGTCTCGCCTTTATAAATGTCAAAAGAAATATCATCTACTGCTTTTAATATTTCATCCCTTCCAACAGAAAAATACTTTTTTAAATGCTTTACAGAAAGGACAATTTCCCTATCTTCCATATTACTTCACCTCTCTTAAGTTTGGCATATCTACTTTAGGTGCCATTTCATGGTGAAGCCAGCAAGCTGCTTGATGCATATTTCCAAAATCCGTAACTTCTGGCATTGCTTCAACGCATATTGGCATACAATAATTGCATCTTGTAGAGAAAGGACACCCTACTGGTGGATCTAAAAGATCTGGAGGAGTTCCAGGTATGGACATAAGCTGTTGTTTATTTTCCAAATCAAGCCTTGGAATAGATTGTATAAGCGCCCAGGTATATGGGTGCTTTGGAGTATAAAAAATATCCTTTGAATTTCCACTTTCCACTATCATTCCACAGTACATAACCAAAATTCTCTGTGCGATATTTGCCACAACGCCAAGATCATGAGTGATCATAATAACAGAAACTTTTCTCTCTCTTTGCAAACCCTTAATAATATCGAGTATCTGCCCCTGAATGGTTACATCAAGAGCTGTAGTAGGCTCATCGCATATTAAAAGATTGGGATCGCATGCAAACGCAATTGCTATCATAACCCTCTGACGCATACCTCCTGAGAATTCATGAGGGTACTGTCTAACCCTTTTTTCTGGCTGAGGTATTCCAACCCTTCTGAGCATTTCCACGGCTTCCCTAGAAGCCTCTTGATTGCTCATCTGCTTGTGAGCTATAAGGTTTTCTACTATCTGTTTTCCAACTCTCATAGTTGGATTTAGCGCAGCAAGAGCGTCTTGAAAAATAATTGAGCATTCTCCGCCCTTATACTTTTTCCACTGACTTTTATTATACTTTAATATATTATTTCCATCATAGAGTATTTCACTGCCTTCTTTGATTTCACCTTGAGGTCCTTTAATTAACCCCATTATAGCTTTTGCTGTTACAGATTTTCCACATCCAGATTCTCCAACAATGGCAAGGGCTTCTCCTTTATCAAGGTAAAAAGATACACCTCGCACGGATTTTATCTCACCAGCATAGGTATGGTAGGAAACCCTTAGATTTTTAACTTCTAAAATATGTTTAGCATCATTCATAATTTTACCGCTTGTATCTCCTTTCTGCATAGGTTATCTACTGACGAAGTTTTGGGTCCAGCGCATTGCGCAGTCCATCTCCTAACAGGTTAAATGCCATAACTATAATACAAAGTATAAGGCATGGAAAAAACAACTGATAGGAATAAAAATCCATTGACTGCTGACCCATAGAAATCAAAACTCCCAAACTTATATCTGGTGATTTTAAACCTATACCAAGAAAACTTAACCCTGCCTCTGTAAATATAAATCCTGGAATTGCTGTAGAAGCATCTAATATCAATATTCCAAGCATATTTGGTACATAATGCTTAAAAATAATGCGGAAGGGCTTTGCTCCAAGCACTTCAGCTGCAAAAACATATTCTGATTCTTTAAGCTGCTTTATCATGCCTCGCACCTGCCTTGCCGTATTGCACCAAGCAGTAAAGCTTAATGCTACAAGAAGTGAAAGCAAGCTGTTTCCTAAAACCATCATAATCAAAATAGTAATAAGGAGAGAAGGAATAGAATTAATGACCTCAATAATGCGCATCAAAACTTCATCTACCCAGCCTCCAAAATGCGCCATAAGTGCACCATACAATATACCAAACATCAGTTTTATAGTAGTTGCAACAAGCGCTATTATAATAGATGCTCTTGCACCTGCCCAGGTACGTGAAAAGAGGTCTCTTCCTAGATTATCTGTACCAAACCAGTATTTAAAAGAAGAAGTCTTATTCTTTAGCGCTACATTCATGGTAACGTAATCGTATCCTCGCAATTTAGGCCCTATAATTACCATAATTACCATGAAAATAAGAACTGCTATAGAGATCATCGCTATAGGGTTCTTCTTCAATCTTCTCCATGCATCCTGCCAGTAAGAAAGAGCAGGACGGCTGATTTTATTAAGATCTTCTTTTTTATATCCAACTATTTGAAATTTTTCAGGTGTCAATTTCGTCATATTTTCCATCCTCCCTTTAGCTTTTCTTGCCTGTCAGGCTAATACGTGGATCTACGACAACGTAAAGAAGATCCGTTATAAAGAGTACGATGATATACATTGCTGCCAAAATCACCGTTTCTCCCATTAATATGGCGAGATCCTGATTGTTTACCGAAGTTACATAATACTGTCCGATTCCGGGGATAGAAAAAATGCTTTCGATAAAAAAAGAACCTGTAATGCACATTGCAATAGACATTGGAAGCTGTGTAATAATAGGAATAAAAGAATTCCTAAGGATGTGCTTTCTAATAATTGTCCCTCTGCCTAACCCTTTAGACTCAGCAGTTAAGACATAATCCTGCCCAATAACATCTAGCATAGAGGCTTTTAGTAGCCTCCCATAAAATGCAATATAAGTAAAACAGCCTGTTAAAGTGGGTAAAATTGTATATTTCCATCCTCCAAACCATAAATCTTTTCCTGTGGGCCACCCGATGGTAGGAAACCACTTTAAATCTCCTGCAAAAACCTTCTGCAGAAATAATCCAAATATTAAATTAGGCACTGAGATCATAAACACTGAAAAAACAATTACCAGATAATCCATTATAGATCCTCTTTTCATGGCTGCTAGTATACCAAGAAGAAGCCCAACCGTAATTCCCAAAAGCACCTGTTGAACTCCAAGTCGTGCAGAAACAGGAAGCCTGTCATGAATCAGACTTTGAACTGTCTGCCCTGCATGTACAAAGGATTCCCCAAAATTACCAGTAACTATTCCTTTCATGGTAATGACATAACGTTCCATCATAGATTTGTCAAGTCCATATCTTTTATATAAGTTTGCTTTTACCGCAGGAGGCAGTTTCGCTGCCCTCTGAGTTAGGGGATCACCAGGAACAGCCTCCAGAAGGAAGAATGTAGCAGTAGCGATCAAAAACAGAGTTAATATCATCTCAGCCAACCGGCGTATTAAATATTTTCCCATATAATTCTCCTTTAATTAGCAAAAATCATATTTTATGTTTATAAACAGCAAAAAAAGGCTGAAAATGCTTAGCCTTTTTTGCTGCTTTAATTTATACCTTTTATTTACCGGAAATAGATGTATGATACACTTCCTGACTTGCTCCAAAAGAAGACGTATTAAAATCTTTTACCCAGTTTTGAATATAAAAATGCTTATCGGCATAATACAAAGGTGCACAGGCACAATCATCTAACATAAGTTTAGTTTCTAGATCCTGATAGATTTTAAAGCGCTTTTCAGTATCATTAAGACCAGCTAAGGAATCAAGCAGTGCATCATAGTCTGGATTAGAGTATAAGCCATAGGTTGTATATACTCCAGTTCTGAATATATCTAAGAAATCCAAAGGATCATTATAGTCGCTGTACCATGCAGAAGTCATGATATCAAAGTTAAAAGCATCTTTTTCAGCTTCAAACATAGAATAATCACCTACTGTATTTAATTCTACCTTACAGCCTATATTCTGCTCTAAAGACTGCTTTATATATTCTCTTTCTGTCTGATTCTGAGTAGATGAGCCATAAGTTAAAAGTACAATTGTAACATCGCTTATTGGAGTTGTTATTGAAAGCTCGTCAAGACCTTTTTGGAAAAGTCCTTGAAGTTTAGCCTTATCTCCAGCATACTCTTTACATTCAGCTGCAATTGGCTCTTCTGATTGAGAACGGTATGGCTTTTCATTAAAGGCAATGGCTGGTGATACAAGTCCATATGCTGGTGTGTATCTTCCGTAAACTGCATCAACCATTTCTTCTCTGTTTATGCTATAAGAAATCGCTTTGCGAATATTTACATTGCTCATTAAACCAGATTTTCCACCATTTTTAAGTTCGTAAGCGATCATAGCAGTTCCTGGATATTGTGTAGTCATAGACTGAATCTTGCCTTCTTTTACTTGTTCATCATACTTCTTTATATAATCGCCAGATCCATCGAATACATCTAATTGTCCATTATCAAACATAGTTACAGCAGTTGCATTTTCTGGAACAGCAAACCAATTTACCTTTTCTAGTTTTACATTTTCTGCATCCCAGTAATTTGTATTTTTTGTCCAGACCATCTTGTTGTCTTCTACTAATTCTGATAAAACATATGGTCCATTATAAATACATAATTTCCAGTCTTTACCCCAGTTGTCACCTGCTGCTTCAGCGATATCTTGTCTAGTAGGATAAAGAGGAGTTGCAACTAGTTTTGATTGGAATGTAGGATCTGCAACCTTTAATTTTACTTCAAAAGTATATTCATCTACAGCTTTAATGCCCACATCATCTAATGAACCTTTGCCATTATAATAGTCTTCAGCGCCTACAACATTGAAAATAAATGCTGCATAGCTGTATCCTTTGCTAGAATCTATCAAACGAGTCCATCCATATTTATAATCATTAGCTGTAACAGGCTTGCCATCAGACCATTTTGCATTCTTTCTCAAATTGAAAGTATATGTGAGCCCATCATCAGATACGTCAATTGATTCTGCACCAGCGAGCAAATACTTATCCCCATCAGGTCCTCCAACATCACGCAATAGACCTTCATAGCATTCAGCCATCATCCAGCGCCAGCCCATATCTTGTACATCAAAATTAGTTCCAAATCCTACTGCTCTTAAATTGAGCTCCTGAACGCTTTCACCTGAATTTTGAGTTGCAGTTGTACTGTCTGCATTTGATGTGCTAACTGCCTCGGTAGTATTTCCTGTTGTTGATGTTGATGTATCCGGTTTTTGACTATTGCAGGCCATAAGTGATCCTGCCATCATAATTACTGTAAGTATCGATGAAAATAATATTTTTACCTTATTCATTTTCTTTCCCCTCTCATCAAATTTGAAACTGTGGAAATGCCAATAATAAATAATGAATTTGTATTCATTTTATATATATTAATCTGTTGAGCTACTAAAAACTGACTATAAATTTTACAAAAAATATTATTTACCTTTTTAAGTATTAAATTCATTTTTAAAGTTTAAGCAAGAAAACCACTATCACTTTAGGGTAGTGGCTTTCTTGCCTTTTTACCTGTAACAAAGGTAAAACTCACCTTTCGCTTATAGATTCACATAGCAATGTTATGTAAAGCATATTAAAGTACCTATTCTTACATAACTTAAGTATTTAACGTTTAGGCTGTTAACCATTTCTATATTTAATTAGTTCAATATTTGCAAAAATGTTATTATTAAATCTTTTAAATTATCAATTTTCAGTATAATTTTATAATTCCATAATTTATACAACTTTTTTATCTTTTAAAAAAGCGTATTTTTCTAATAGTTTGGCATATTTTTTGTTTATTTTTAGCTACTTAAATTAGTATAACAGATTATATATTTTCACACATAGTATATTTCATTCTCTTAACTTTGTCAATAAAGAACAGGGTAGTGCATTGAATAAAAAGTCACTATTATGTATAAATATCTAATTTTAACATCTGTATGAAATTTAGACACTATAACTTTCGTCCAAATTTTAAGTTTTTGGATAAAAGCATTCCTGTTTTTTAAGAAAAATTTTTCGGGAAATTATCTTCATTTTAGATATCTTTCTCTGCAAGTTTTCCTATATTTTTTACTTTTTTTAATTTCGCTAAACACTCCTAGGCCTTCTCATCGATTTTGTCGAATTAAGGAGGCTCATCTTGGGGACATTCTATGTCTTCTCCATATTCAGTTGCAATTTTTAAACTCTTTTTAATTCATCATAATTTTTAACGGAAATTAAATCTATTATCCCTTTATTTATTATTTCTTTCTCAAGGTAATATTTCATATCTTCATAGTTAACTGCT
>JAVBPD010000114.1:0-14536 GCA_031549885.1 Clostridiaceae bacterium | reverse complement strand
CAATAGATGAAACAAGGTCTAAAAATTCCTCATTATCTGGATAGTCAAAAAAATTAATAGAGGGGTCAATTTCCACAAGATTGTTTAAATTTATAAATTCTATGGTGTTTGAATATTTAATTGTATCACTTAAAATCAAGTCTTTTCTAATTTCATCACGGCTTTTTAAATTTTCTAAATCAATATCAATGTTTAAATCTTCTATATTAATTTCATAGTCATATTCATTATCCATTTTTACACTCCACAAAATTATATGTAATATATTTTATGAAGGTAATTTTATAAATATAACCTTAAATTTATCAATAAAAAGAAATAGGGGCTGTGACACTAGTGCAACAGCCTCATCAATAATATTTAGTCTATATTATATGTTTAAAACTTTATTTTACTCCAAGAACCCTCTTAATACCTTCATAAAAAGGCGCACTAATTACTCCTTTTTCAGTTATAATTCCAGTTATCAAATGATTAGGCGTCACATCAAATGCTGGATTAAACGTCTTTATTCCAATAGGAGCTGTTTGTTTTCCCATTCCTTCAATAATTTCTTTTGGTTCCCTTTCTTCAATAGGTATATCATCACCTGTTTTAGTTTTTATATCTATCGTTGAAGTTGGACATGCAACGTAAAAGGGAATGTTATGAGCTTTTGCAAGAAGTGCCACACCATAAGTTCCAATTTTATTAGCAGCGTCCCCGTTTTCAGCTACCCTATCGCAGCCTACAATACATACATCAATCCATCCTTTTTTCATTACCATAGCTGCCATATTATCTGTTATAAGTGTAACATCAACACCCGACTTAAAAAGTTCATAAGCTGTAAGCCTTGCTCCTTGAAGGAGAGGTCTTGTTTCATCTGCAAATACTTTTACATTAATACCCCTTTCCTTTGCAACATAAATAGGTGCAAGGGCTGTTCCATATTTGCTTGTGGCAAGAGCTCCAGCATTGCAGTGAGTTAATATGCCCATTCCTTCTTTAATGAATATTTGGCCATATTCTCCTATTTTCCTGCATACTTCCTCGTCTTCTCTTTGAATTAAAATTGCTTCTTCTTCAATCTTATCCTTTATTTTATCAATAGATAGATCTTTATATTTTAAAATAATATCATCAATTCTATTAAGAGCCCAAAACAAGTTCACTGCAGTAGGCCTTGATGAGGCTAAATAATCTTTAGATTTTTTCATGTATTCATAAAATTCTAAAAATGATGAATTTGGTGCATTCTTTGATGCAATTACCATGCCAAATGCTGCTGCAATACCAATTGCAGGCGCTCCCCTTACTGCTAAAGTTTTAATTGCAGAAAAGCATTTTTCTAAATCATCTATTTCAATCCAAAGAGTATCTTTAGGAAGCTCTCTTTGATCTAAAAAAAGCAATTTTTTATCTTTATAAACAACAGGTTGTATTTTTTCAAATAAATTCATTATTATCCTCCAATTTGTATAAGCTTTATGCCTTTGTTTTTTATTTCGCATTTCCAATTCTCATCAGGAACATCATCAACTGCTAAAACATCTATATCTTCAAAATTACATATCTTTTTAAACTTTCTAAGCCCAAATTTGCTTAAATCCGCTACCATAACTTTTTTATGACTACAATTTAACATAAGCCTTCTCATCACTGCTTGTTCCTCAATAGAATCTGTGATTTCTCCTGTTATAGATAAACCTCTACAAGATACAAAACAAATATCTGCATAATACTGCTTTAAAATATTTTTTGCATCATCTCCCATAAAGCAAAGCGAGCGAGTATCAAGGGTTCCACCTGTTAAAACAAGTCTTATATTTTTTTTAGTTGAAAAGATCTCTGCTATTCTCAAAGAATTTGTTATGACAGTTAGGTTTTCCATATTGCATATATTTTTTGCAATGTGGAGCACTGTTGTGCTTCCATCGAATATTACAGTATCGCCATGATTTATAAGTTTAGCACAAGCCCTGCCTATAATATCTTTTTTTAAAATCATGGTACTCTCCCTTAAAACAATGGGAACATCATTTATAGCTCCATCATGAACATAAGCACCACCATAGGTTTTTATAAGTTTGCCTTCTTTTTCAAGGATTATCAGATCTTTTCTAATGGTTTCATTAGTTACCCCAAAAGCTTCAGTAAGGTCTTTTGCTAAGATATTCTTATCCTTTTTTATGATTCTCATTATCTCCTGACGCCTTTCTTCAGCAAACATCTTCTGTTTTCACCACCTTTTGTCACCTTAAAATTAAATACTTCCCTTCATTTCATTTATAATCTCATTGACTTTTTTATACACATCTTGTGGATCAACACCTATGTTAAATTTATTATCTTCATATAAAATTTTTCCATTTATCATTGTGAGCTTAACATTTTGCTTTGAACCTGAATAAACAATATTTTTTATAATATTATTAAGAGGTTGCATATTTGGCTGGTTTAAGTCTATCATTATTAAATCTGCAAATTTACCTTCAGATAATGTGTCGCATTCATTAAGACCCATGGCTCTTGCAGAAATTGTAGTTGCCATTTCTAAAACTTTATCAGAAGGCACAGCTGAAGCATCATCAAGAAGTATTTTTTGAAGCCCTGTAACTAAAAACATCTCTTTAAACATGTCAAGTGAATTATTGCTTGCAGCACCATCTGTTCCGATGGCAACTGGAATGCCCATATTTAACATTTTGCCTATAGGAGCAATTCCACTTGCAAGTTTTACATTTGAAGCTGGATTTGTAATTACATACATATTTCTATTTTTAAATATTTTAAGATCCTCATCGGTAACATGTACACAATGGTATCCACCCCCGCCATACATAAATAACCCAATATCATCTAAATACTTTGTAGGAGTTTTGCCAGTTCTTTTAATGCAGTCTTCTACTTCTTCTTTGCTTTCAGAATTGTGAGTATATACTGGCTCTTTATATTTTTTTGCAATTGAAGAAATTCCCTTTAAAAGATCAATATCACAGGTATATTCAGCATGAAATGAAAGCTTTATGCTTACTAATTCGTGAAAACTCTTAAAATAATGGTATTCTTCTTCATAAGTCTTTAAATTGCTTACAAAATTGCTTATAGGGCTTGCAAGTACAGTTCTAAAGCCACAATCTATAGAAGCCTTCACAGTTTCTTTAGGAAACATATACATATCAAATTGAGCTGTTATTCCACTTGTTAAATATTCCATAATAGCAAGCTTTGTAAAAGCCTCTATATGTTCAGGTCTAAGCTTTGCCTCCATTGGAAAAACTTGTTTATTTAGCCATTCTAAAAGCGGCAAGTCATCTGCAAAAGACCTTAAAAATGTCATAGGTGAATGTGTGTGAGCATTTTTAAATCCTGGTAAAATTAAACATCCCGATGCATCAATTTCTCTTTTAAATATCAGACTTGAGTCCTTTTTTTCGCCTACATAGCTAATTTTATTTCCAGAAACATGAATTTCACCATCTATAATTTTAGACCCATTTTCCATTGTACAAATTTTAGCATTATAAAACCTAATATTCATTTAAATTACCTCCTATCTTTTACCTTTATCATAAATTTCTCCAAGTGACTTTGGAGCCCTATTTTTCTTTGAGAAGAATACTAAAAGCATGAGAGTTAGAACATATGGAAGTATCATAATAAGATCTGAAAAACTGCTAGGAAAGTTCATCATTTGGCTTATTTTATATCCTGCAGATCTTGCAAATCCAAATAATATACATCCAGCAAATGTAGGCACTATTTTCCAATTCCCAAAAATATAAGCTGCTATAGCTAAATATCCAGCTCCAAAGTATATGCTTTGTGAAAAATTAGCAGAAATTGAATATGCAAAAGACATTCCTCCAATACCGCAAAGTGCTCCTGAAATTAAAACGGCTATAGTTCTAATTTTAAATACATTAACACCGACAGCATCAATAGCTTGAGGATTTTCGCCACATGCTCTAAGCCTCATTCCAAATTTAGTATTATAAAGCACATACCAAAATATAATGGCAAAAACCACAATAATAACTTCATAAGGATAAACATCTGTAAAAATAGCTCCAATTACTGGTATCTTTGAAATTACTGGAACAGTAAACCTGTTTGAAACTTGCAACACAAATTTATTTGAAGGTTTTCCAAAAAAAGTGCTGTTTATTTGGCTAGTAAGAAAAGAAGTTAAAGCCATGGACAAAATATTTATTACAACACCTGCAATAACTTGATTTGCTTTAAATTTAATGCATAAAATTGCATATATTGATGAAAAAACAATTCCACCAACCATTGCAAAAAGGAATGCCAGATACATTGGCATTTGAGAATTAGCGCTAAAATTTGGCGCTATTAAAGCAGCAATTAAAGCACCTACAAAAGCCCCAAAACCAAGAAGTCCTTCAAGTGCAAGGTTAATAACTCCACTTCTTTCAGCATAAAGACCTCCTATTGCAATAATTAAAAGTGGCAAGGCAAATGACAATCCATCTATAATAACCTGTGACATAAAATCCCCTCCTATCTATTCCTCTTATTAACCACATACTTAATATAATTCCCACAAGCACAGAACAAAAGTATAAGCGCTGTGATCAGAGAGGTTATTTCATTTTCAAGCCCTGTTGTAGAAGACATATATGTCCTACCCTTATCAATAAAGGTAATTAAAAAAGATGAAAAAATAATGCCAAATGGGTGATTATTTCCTAAAAGTGAAACGGCAATGCCATCAAAGCCAACATTTGTAAGGACTTTTGGCTGTATAGAATTATAATAGCCTAAATAATATGTAACTCCTGCAAGCCCAGCAAGTGCTCCAGACAACACCATAGCAAGTACAATCTTCTTACCCACATCTATACCTGCATATTTTGAAGCCTTTATATTAAATCCTATAGATTTTAATTCATAACCTAAAGTAGTTTTTTCATAAAGAATGTATATAAACACTGCAATTAAAATAGCCAAAATAATACATATAGGAATATCAATTTTTAAATCTCCAAATGTCACATTAGTGAGAACTAATCTGGACGTCTCACTGATTTTCCTTGACTGCCTTGAAACAGGATCTACATATTTTGTTAAAATAAAAAAGCTTATTATATACATAAAAATATAATTGAACATTATTGAAGAAACAACTTCATTTATATTAAATTTGTATTTTAAATACCCTAAAAGCCCACCTAAAATTCCACCAACTACTACACCTATTAATAAAACCAAAGGCTTTGCAATAAATCCATTTAAACTGCTATATCCAACAGTAATAGTTGCAATAAAACCTGCTACAAGCATCTGCCCTGATACTCCAATGTTAAAAAGACCTGCTTTAAACGCTACAGCCACTGAAAGTGCTGCAAACATTAATGATGTTAAAGCAGCAAGCGTATTTAAAAAATCAGTAAATATGCTCTTATGAGCTGCATAAACTGTTTTAGGTAAAAGCCCTGATCCTTGCATAAGGCTTATAAAAACGCTAAATGGATTTTTACCCAATAATAAAATTACAATTGAAATAGTAATAAGGCTGCAAAGTATTGAAAATATGGGTATGGATATATATTGATATTTCTCATTTCCTAAAATTTTAATAAAAATATTGGATTTTAACTCTTTACCTTCTTTAATCATTTAGAAGCAACCCCCATCATATATTCCCCTACCTCTTCATGGGTTAAACCTTTACTATTTGCAATTTTTAAAATCTTGCCATTATAAATAACTCCAATTGTATCAGCTAAAGACATAACCTCATCAAGCTCCAATGAAATTAATAAAATAGCATTGCCCTTATCTCTTTCCTCTACGATTTTTTTCCAAATATTGCTTATAGCACCAATATCAAGGCCTCGAGTAGGTTGAACGAATATAATTAAATTTGATTTTTGTGTTACTTCCCTTGCAATAATGATCTTTTGTTGATTTCCACCGCTCATTGACCTTACTATAGTTTTAATTCCACTGCTACTTCTTACATCATAATTTTTTATAAGATCATCTGAAAAAGAATTTATTTTTTCTTCATTTAAAAAACCATTATGGCTAAAAGGTTCTTTAAAATAATTTTTCATTATAAAATTATTTGCCATATCAAACTCTAAGACAAGCCCCACATTTTGTCTATCTTCTGGAATATAAGAAATGCCTTCATTACTCCTATTTCTTACAGACGTATTTGTTATATCTTTTCCATTTAAATAAATTTTTCCAGATGAAATCTCACTTAAACCATAAATTGCATCTGCAATTTCAATTTGCCCATTATCAGCAACTCCAGCTATGGCAAATATTTCATTTTCATGAATGGTAAAGCTCACATCCTTTACAGTCTCAAAATTATTTATATTTTTAACAGTTAAATTTTCCAGCTTAAGAACTTCTTTTCCAAATTTTAAATCTTCCTTATTTATATCTAAAGATACATCGGAACCTACCATTAACCTTGCCATTTCCTTTGTAGAAACTTTATTAGCATCAAAAACTCCAACAAGCTCCCCTTTTCTTAAAACTGCAAACCTATCAGAAATCTTTTTAATTTCTTCAAGTTTATGTGTAATTAAAATTATGGTCTTTCCTGAATCTCTGAGGTTAGTTATAATTTTTAATAAAAAATCTATTTCTTGAGGTGTTAAAACAGCTGTAGGTTCATCAAAAATCAGTATTTCAGCATCTCTATAGAGCATCTTTAAAATCTCAACCCTTTGCTTTACAGATACAGATACATCTTCGACTTTCTTTGAAGGATCAACTTCAAGCCCATATTTTTTAGACAACTCTTTTATTTTATTTTCTGCTAATTTAATATCAACAAATGGCAAAAGTCCTGCAAATTTCTTTTCAGGTTCAATGCCTAAAATTATATTTTCAGCAATTGTATATGGCTCTATTAGTTTAAAATGCTGATGGACCATTCCAATGTTTAATTTAGATGCTACGCTTGGAGATGATATATTTTCTTTTTTACCTCTTATAAATATTTCACCTTCATCAGGGTCATACATGCCAAATAATATGCTCATAAGAGTTGATTTTCCAGCACCATTTTCACCAAGCAAAGAATAAATCTCACCTTTTTTTATTTCAATTGTTATATTTTTATTTGCAACTATTCCAGGAAAATATTTTGTAATATTCCTCATTTCAATAATGTTTTCAGGCATTTTTTCCTCCTAAAAAGTGAGGCAAAAGCCTCACTAAAAAATTAATTTAATCCTGGGAAATCTTCTGGAGTGTGGCCATTAAAGTTTGATGGCGGAGTTATAGTTTTGTTTTTCACAAGACCATATACTTCTTCTAATTTTTCTATTGTTTCAGGTTTTAACTGTTGACGTCCATCTGCTTTAACATACCCTGTAGAATCTGTGTCTGCATGTAGTAAAACATTTTCTCCTTTAAATGTTCCATTTGCAATAGAATCAAGAGCACGCTCAACACCTAAATGCATAACCTTTAAAGCTGATGTTAATACAACATTTTTATCTCCACTTTTTCCATCATCAAATTGGTCTACATCACAACCAATAACCTTAACATTTTCAGCCTCTTTTGCAGCTGTAAAAACTCCATTGCCCGATGCACCAGCAGCAACAAATATAATATCGCAACCTTCTTTTATTAAAGCATCTCCAACAACTTTGCCTGTGGCTTCATCATTAAAGTCTCCAACATAGTTACCACCAACATTTACATTATTTACATCAGTTCCAGCATATGAAGGAAGTTCAACAACTTGTGCACTTGTTCCAAAATGCTTTGCAGCGTATGAAACTCCTCCCTCAAAACCATATTGATAATTAACATTTGATGGGTATGCAACACCATTTACAACTGCAACTTTTCCAGATTGAGATTCAAGAGCAGCAGCAACCCCTGCAAAAAATCCTGACTCTTCTTCAGCAAATGTCATAGCATAAATATTATCAAAAGCTTCTTTGTCACCTTGTTTAGTTGGATTAGTGTCAATTAATATAAATTTCTTATCTGGATTATCTATTGCATATTGTGAAATATCAGCAAATTGAAATCCAGGCGTTACAATTACATCATAATCGGCTAAGATATTTCCAACAGCAGTTACTGCTGATGCCATATCTTGTTCTTGAACTGTTTTTACAGTAGCTGTAGGATTATTTTCAATAAATTTAAGTACTCCGTTATAGTTATCTTGGTTAAAAGAACCATCATCAACACCAGATGGGCTTGTAACTATTACAATTTTTAAGCCATCTTTACTTTCTGCCTCAGTTGTATTTTCAGCAGCAGCTTCAGTGGTATTTTCACTTACAGTTCCAGCTGTAGTGTTTTCAGTTGTAGTATTATCAGAACCAGTTCCCGAACTGCAGCCTGCAAATGCCACAACAGACAACATAATTGCAATTAATAATGATTTTGCTTTTAAAAATCTTTTCATATTTTTCCTTCTTTCTTTTATTTTTTAGTAAATTCTTTAACACATTCAATAATTAACTTTTTAAATGAAGGTAATACTTCATTTGCTTTCTCATATACTTCCTCAGCTGTAATAGGGCTATTTGACATTCCAGCGCATAGATTTGATATGTAACAAATGCCTGAAACTCTCATTCCAATAGCATTAGCTGCTGCAGCTTCACAGGCTGTGCTCATGCCAAGTGCTGTAGCACCAAAGGCTCTTGCCATCTTTATTTCAGCTGGAGTTTCAAATTGAGGTCCGCTGGTTTGAAGATATGTTCCTTTTTTTATAGGAATGTGAATTTTATCCGATGCAGTATATATCATTTGAATAAGCTTTTTATCATATATATTGCTCATATCTGGATACCTTGGCATTATAGTTTCTAAATGTTTACCTCTTAAAGGGGATGGCACAAACCAGGAAATATGATCTTCTATTATCATGAAATCTCCAGGTAAAAGATTAAAACTAACTGCCCCTGCAGCATTTGTAAGAAGAAGCGTTTTAGCTCCCATAAGTCCCATTAGCATCACAGGCATAACAGCTTCAGAAACATCATAACCTTCATAATAGTGTACCCTTCCTTGCATAATTACAACAGGAATATCAGAAATATATCCAAAAACAAACCTGCCTTTATGATCAGAAACTGTTGAATATGGCATTCCTTCAATTTCTTTGTAGTCTACTGTTTTATGAATTTTTACGCATTCATCAGCAAAACTTCCTAAGCCAGAACCTAACACTATGGCAATTTCTGGTTTAAATTCAGCTTTCTTTTTTAAAATTTCAAGAGCTTTTTGAAGTTTAATATCATCCATTTCATCACTCCTCACAGCTTTATGTAAATTCAATCACAATTAAAAACACTTAATCGCAACTAAATCCAACTACAGGATACTATTCATTGATTATTTTGTCAATATGATTAATATTCACCTATAATAAAAAAGATATTATGAACTTATAATAAAGAATTCTAATTTTAATGTTCTACTAAAATAAATAATTATTTGTAAAATTAAGTAATTTTAAAAAGTATTGTAAACTTTAAAATACAATTGTACATATTTTTATCAATATTACATACTATATGATTAATTAATTTTAATCTTTTTAGAGGTATGTTAAAAATATATGAAAAATAAAAATATTTTAAAATTTATAATCATGGTATTAATAATGACCAATATAATAAGCATTAAATTAAATAAGGACGTATATGCAGGCCCAGTAACCCCATTGCCTATTGAGCTTATGAATGGAGGTTTTGAAAAATTTAATTATAAAATATCTTCTAAAGATTCAGTGCAAATAGATGCAAAATATGTGGATTATTGGTCTACCACTGCCACTGATAATTGTATTGAAATATGGGCTAGTGGTTCTACAGGTGGTGATTTACCCCCTGGAGTTCCTTCAGCAGAAGGATCGTATTTTGTAGAATTAAATGCAACTCAAGCATCTACATTATATCAAGATATTAGGACCTATTCTGGAGAAGTATTAAATTGGTCGCTTAGCCACAGAGGAAGGCTTGGAAATGATACAATGCAAGTTTTAATTGGTACCCCTGGCTCAGAAAAGGTTCAAAGAGATATAACAGATGGAACCACATGGAAAAATTATTCTGGAACTTATACTGTTCCAGAAGGACAAACCGTTACTCGATTTGGATTTAAGGCAGTGTCAACATCAACAGGCAACTTATCTATAGGTAATTTTTTGGACAACATAGTATTTAGCTCTGCAGATTTAACACCACCTACTGCCACTCCTGTTCCTCAAATTGTGCCTAAGAGGACACAGATGACAGATCCAAACATATTTGTTACAGATGTGAAAGATAATAGTGGAGGTCCTGTAACTGTTAGTTTTGTGGGTGATCCTCCAGATACAAGCAATGCAGGTGAACAAATGGTTCCAATTAAGCTTGTAGATTTTTCAGGAAATGAAACTGTTATCAATGCTCCATTAACTGTAACTGAATTATATTGGACAGTAAATGAAAGATATGAAAATTTAGATGGAGCAAAACTTCAAGATGATATAAAAACTAAAGTAACAGATAGTACAAATTATACAAAAAAAGCACTTGAAATAAATGGTTATGGCCTTATTAATATGAAAGTAGACGGAGATGTAAAGCAAGGATCTACAGCCAGCATATCAAATGTTAGGGAAGATCATGAAGTTTTATTTATATATGATAAAAATATATTTACCATAACAGAAAAATATCAAAATACCGATGGTTCAAAGCTTCAAGATGATGTTAAAAATACAGTGGAGCAAGGCGCAAATTATATTAAGGATGCACCTAACATAATTGGATATAGCCTATCTGACATTAAAATAGATGGAGTATCAAGTGGGAAAGGCCCAGTAAACCTAGCAAATGTAACAAAAAATCAAGAGGTTATCTTTATATATGCTAAAAACGTGCATACAATAACAGAAAAATATCAAAATATCGATGGTTCAAAGCTTCAAGATGATGTTAAAACTACACTTGAAGAAGGCTTAAGTTATTCAAAAGTAGCTCCTAATATAATTGGATATAGTTTAGTTGATATTAAAATAGATGGAGCATCAAATGGCACAAGCGCTGTAAACATTGGAAATGTAACAAAGAATCAAGAGGTTATATTTATATATGCTAAAAATGTATATACCATAACAGAAAAATATGAAAAAACAGATGGAACAAAACTTCAAGATGATGTTAAAACCACAGCTGAAGAAGGCTCAAGTTATTCAAAAGAAGAGCCCGCTATAAATGGTTATACTTTAGTTGACATTAAGATAAATGGAGTATCAAAAGATATAAGTACTGTAAATATTGGAAATATAACAAAAAATCAAGAAATAATATTTATATATGCTAAAAATATATATACCATAACAGAAAAATATCAAAAAACAGATGGAACCATATTACAAGACGACACTGTTGTTAAGCTAGAGCAAGGCATGAATTATACAACATCATTGCCTGTTTTAAAAAACTATGTTCCAAAGGACATAAAAATGGATGGAAAACTATTAGGATCTACAACAGCAAATATAGATAGTATTTCAGCAAATCATGAAATTATATATTTATATGAAGATAATAAATATACAATAACAGAAAAATATATAGATTCAGGATCAAAAAATTTAATACCAAGCACCAAACTGGAAATAATAAACAATAAAAATTATTCAAAAGAAGCACCTTCCATAAAAGAATATAGCTTAATAGATATAGAAATAGATGGAATATCAAAAGGTGGATTTATAGCAAATATACAGAATGTTCAAGGGGATCATGAAGTTGTATTCATATATGCTAAAAGGGTATATACAATAACAGAAAAATATCAAAAATCAGATGGAACTATATTGCAAAATGACACAATTGATAAAGTGGAAGAAGGCACAAATTATAAAAGATCTTCACCTGAAATATCAAATTATATAGCAAATAATATAAAGATAGATGGAGAAATTATAGGATTAACATCAGCAAATATAGATAATGTTACATCAAATCATGAAATTATCTTCATATATGAAGATAGAAAATATACAATAACAGAAAAGTATCAAAAGTTAGATTCTACAAGTTTAAAGCCTGAAACTAAAACTGAAATCATAAGTGGTGAAAATTATTCAAAGCAAGCGCTTACAATAGATGGATATACACTTATGGACATTAAATTAGATGGAATATCAAATGGCTTAGATTTAATAAGTTTAGAAAGCGTTCAAGCTGATCATGAGGTAATATTTGTATATGGAGAAAAGGTACACGAAATAACAGAAAAGTATAAAAAAGTTGATGGCACAATTCTTCAAGAAGCTAGTATATACAAATTAGAAGAAGGGTCAAATTATCAAAAAACATCAAAAGTAATAGATAATTATATAGCTGTAGATATAAAACAAGATGGAATGCCATTAGGTAGCACATCTATAAATATAGAAAATATTTCTAAAAATTATGAAGTGACATTTTTATATGAAGATAAAAAGTATACAATAACAGAAAAATATATAAGATCTGATGGCACTAGCTTAAAACCAGATGAGGCAAAAGAAATAATAGGAGGTGAAAATTATTCAAAAGAGGCTCCCATAATAGAGCAATATAATTTAATTGATATAGAAATAGACAATCTGCCAAAAGGTGGATCTATAGCAAATATTAAAAATGTTAAAGAAGATCATGTTGTTACATTTATATATGGTAAAAAGGTGTATCAAGTAATAGAAAAGTATCAAAAATCAAATGGCGCCATATTGCAAGATGATACTTTAGTTAAAATGGAGCAAGGTAAAAATTATATAAAAACCTCACCTGTTATAGAAGATTTTGTGCCAGTTGATATAAAAATAAATGGAAATACTTCAGGGTTAACCACTGCAAATATAAATAACATTACATCTAATAATGAAGTAACTTATTTATATGAGGATAAAAAATATATAATAACAGAGAAATATATAAAATCAGATTATGCAAGCTTAAAATCAGATACCACATCTGAAATAATATCTAGTGAAAACTATGCAAAGCAAGCACCTATAATGAACGGTTATACAATTATAGATGTGAGAATAGATGGAGTATCAAAAGGAGGAACTTTAGCTGTATTAAATAAAGTTCGAGGAAATCATGAAGTAGAGTTTGTATACTCAATAAAGGCACATTTAATAACAGAAAGATATGAAAAGCAAGATGGCACAGTTTTACAACCTAGTTCCTTAAAGTGGATAGAAGAAGGAGGTTACTATATAAAATCATCTCCTGTTGTAGAAAATTATATTGCTACAAAAATAAAGATAGATGGAGCATTAATAGATACAACAATTGCAGACATTACAAATATTACAAAAGATCATGAAGTTGTATATTTATATGAAGACAAAAAATATACAATAACAGAGAAATATGAAAAGCAAGATGGAAGCAAAATAAATGAAGATACTGAAACCAAAGTAATAAGTGGTCAAAATTATTCAAAACAAGGGCCAATATTAGATGGCTTTACATTAATTGATATTAGATTAGATGGAGTGTCAAAAGGATCAGATTTAATAAATATATCTAATGTAAGGGGAAATCATGAGGTAATATTTGAATATGCACAAAAAGCTTATGTAGTAACAGAGAAGTTTAAAAAACAAGATGGAACAATATTACAACCTTCTAAAACACAATGGGTGGAATCTGGCACAAATTATAAAAAATTAGCACCTGTAATAGAAAATTATGTCTCAGTAAAGGCAGTAATTGATGGAGCAGATTCTAATGATGTTTTTGCAAATATTGAAAATGTAAATAAAGACCATGAGGTTATATTTATATATGAAGATACTATTTATACAATAACAGAAAAATATGTAAAAACTGATGGCACCAGCATAAAACAAGGTATAACATCAAAAATTGTAAGTGGTAAAAATTACTTTAAACAAGGACCAATAATAGAAGGATATACTTTAATAGATGCTAAACTAGATGGAGTTTCAAAAGGCTTAGATTCAATAGGCATAGCAAGTGTTAAAGGAAATCATGAAGTGGAATTTGTATATGCAATAAAAGCTCATGTAATTACAGAAAAATATGAAAAGCAAGATGGAACAATATTAAAAGATAATACAATAACTAAATTAGAAGAAGGGACAGATTATTTAAAACCTACACCTGTAATAGATGACTATATAGCAATTAATACAAATATAGATGGAGTTTTAAAAAATAGCACCATAGCAAATATTGAAAATGTAATTAAAGATCATGATGTCATATTTATTTATGAAGATAAAAAATATACAATAACAGAAAAATATGAAAAAGCCAGTGGAGAAAGCTTAAAGGAAAATACCATATCTAATATAATAAGTGGACAAAATTATTCTAAGGAGGCACCTTCTATAAATGGATATACATTAATTGATATCAGAGTGGATGGACTTTTAACAGGTGGAGATTTAGTAAATTTAAAAGATGTTCGCAGCAATCACGAAGTGGTATTTGTATATGCGCTTAAAGTCCATATATTATCACAAAAATATATTAAAACTGATGGCACCATTTTACAACCTGATGATAAAGTT
>JAVBPD010000113.1:0-29561 GCA_031549885.1 Clostridiaceae bacterium | reverse complement strand
TAAATCAATATTAAGATTCATTTCTTCTATATTAATTTCATATTCATTATTCATTTTTATACTCCACAAAATTATATGTACTTAATGTTTATGAGAGTAATTTTATAAATAGAACCTTAAATTTATCAATAAAAAAGAAATTGGAGCTGTGGCACTAGTGCAACAGCTCCATTTGTATTATTTATATAAAATTACATTCCAAATAATCTTTCAAAAAATAAATATTCATTATTTTCCCCAGTACTTGGCAAAGATGGTACATATGGAATTGAAGGAATTGATGGAGTCGATGGAATTGACGGAATTTCAATTACATATGTTGGTGTTGTTGGATTAACTTGTACTTGCTGATTATTGTTATTATTATTAATTTGTATTTGTTGGTTATTATTATTATTGATCTGTACTTGTTGTCCTTGAGAATTGTTATTTATTTGCACATTAGTTGCTTGTCCTCCAACAACAAAAGTTAAACTACATGGCATAGTTGTTATTGTTGAATTACAATAGGTCCCTGTTGCCACCGCAGAGTTTGAGATAGCACTTCCAACTACTGCATTTCCTGGTATTGTTAAGGATCCATTAAAAATAGCAGTTTGCCCAGGTGCTAAACTATTTACAGAAGCAGGGCTAATTACATCAATTAAATTTTCTTGAACTGTAATGTTTGAAATAGGTACAGTCCCAATATTAGTTACTTGATAGACAAAATTAATAGTAGAACCAGGGCAAGGTCTATTATTATCAACTGTTTTAGTAAGCCTTAACATAGCTCCAAAAGCATATGTAGTGGAAATTGTACCTACTTGAAAACAAAATATAGATACAATCATCATAACTACAATCAAAATGCAGCTTACAAATTTTCTTTTCATAGTTTCTCCTCCTTAGTTTAAATGTTTATATCGACTTTTTAAGAGTTTATTCTACTCTTAATGTAAATAATACTAAATTTATTTAACAATAAAAATATTTAGGCTTAAAAACATCATAAAAAATCCTATGTACTTCTAGTTAAAATTAACCATTTATGTAATAAAATTATAAACATTTATTTATGTCTATTTTTTAAAGATATAAATTTATTTACAAATAATTATTATTTGATAAAATTAAATATATAGCTTTTATTTATAATATTGGAGGTTTTATATGGGCATTTATGATTTTACAGTTAAAGACATACATAAAAAAGACATTCCACTTTCCATATATGCTGGCAAAGTTTTACTCATCGTAAACTCAGCAACAAAATGTGGATTTACATCCCAATACGAAGAATTTGAAAATTTATATAAAAAATATAAAAATAGAGGGTTTGAAATATTAGATTTTCCATGTAACCAATTTTCAATGCAAGCCCCTGGAACTGATGAAGAAATAGTTAAATTCATAAAATCTAACTACAAAACAACTTTTAAGACTTTTTCTAAAATAGAGGTTAATGGTGAAAACGCACACCCTCTATATGTTTATTTAAAACAAAATAGTCCAGAAGAAATTGAGGATATAAATGCTGAAGAATTTAAAAATAGATTATTAGAATTTGACTTTACCTTTACACAAACTAGCATAAAATGGAATTTCACAAAGTTTCTTATAGATAAAAATGGAAAAGTAGAATATAGATTTTCCCCCACCTTTAACCCTTCTGAATTAAAAGAGTATATTGAAAAATTGATCTAATAAAAAAAGATGATTTTAAAATCATCTTTTTTTATATCTATTTTATCTATTTAACTATTGATAAAAGAACCTTTATAAACTCTTCTTGAGAAATGTTGTTTGAATTTATTTGATATCCTATTCCTTTATACATAAATTCTGCAAGATAGGAATCAGTATACCCTTCAGGTTTTCCATTATCATTGTAATTATATCCTATTTTTGAATGACCTACTCCTATTTTAACGCCATTTATATTAGAATCCACTTTTGTGTCTGAAGTTAATATAACACATGTAATTGGCAATTTGCCTTTTGAAACTTTTACATTTAATTCCTTTCTAAAAGGATTTAAAAAGTCCTCATTACTTTCTCCATATGTGACTGTTACAACATCATAAGCAACAGAGCCATCTTTATTCATTTTAATAAACCAAGTATTGCCACTATCATATTCTTTAATTCCAGCTGGAACATAGCTTGGCCTAAACTCTCTTCCAAAATATTTTACTATTCCATCATCTGTAAGCTGTAAATCATAAGTTTTTTCAGGGTCAAAATAAAGTTTAGCAAGTGGCTTTTCTTGAACATTTTCTATAAAGTTTAATACACCTTTAGAAAGTTTAACGCTTGAAACAGTTTTTCCTTTTGATAAGCAAGTTTTAATTTTAATAGGATCAATTTTAGTTACAGCGTTTACAAATGTAACAGTGGTAAAACAAGCAACTACGCAAACAAAAGCAATTGTTTTAGTTAAAGTTTGACATACTTTTTTCATTACTATTCTCCGTTGAATAAAACTTATAATTTATTATAAATAACTTATAAAAATCTATAACTTTATTCCCTATTCATCGTGTCCTGTTTTGCCTAAGCTACTCCAGTTTGGTGTGACACTCCAAGGGCGTAAATTCGGGGGAAGCGTAACCCCTACACGTCAGCATTTTCTTTTTTTGGTGAAACTTTGCTGACTTATACCTAGAAAGGTTTATGCTCGCTTGAAAATCTCTTATTCTGCTAAGCTTGGTTCTCGCTATAGCAATAATATTATATAATAATATTAAAGCTTTTTTTACAAACTCTTCAGCAACAGCCTAATATTTGCATCATAAATATAACTGCCATTATATTTTTATTATTAATAAGGGTTATATTTTTTATGAGTTTTTATAAGTTAGTTTTTATTAAATTATAAGTTTTATCTATTTACCTATAGACGCTACTCTATAGATGCTATTTTGATTACTCTAATAGCCACTCTCTTTCAAGACGTGCGTAGACTATTTCTTCACCTTCAGCTTTACCTGTTAAGGGCAGACCTTTTCTTCCGCCAATCGCTTGCGGTTTTACTCTTTTTAAGATAGTCGTTGAAGGTTCTCCATATCTTTTTTATTTTATATTAGACTTAGGAGCTTCCCTGCATGAACAACCATTATATAGGATACTTAGGATTTAACCTTATATCCATCCTTACGTTTTTTCTACTTTCGTACCTTCATATAGTCCTTTTGGCTATATTGTGGTGTAAGGCTTTAGGTATTACCTGCATTTAAATCTGTGTCCTACGCAGATTTCTCTACGTACGAGGCTAAACAGCTCTTTTTATAAATAATTTTTTTCTTTTTGTAATTATTTATAAGTTTTCTTAAGCTGTTATTTTACCCCTTTTATTAAATATATATTATATGTCATTTACATTATATCATCATTTTTAAGAAATTCACAAATTACTTTGTTAACTGCATCAGGATTGTCTTGATTTGCATTGTGCCCTGCATTTTCAATGATATGCAAAATAACAGCTGGATCTTTTACCCACAATTTTGCATTCTTTTTAATATTCCCTGTTTTATCATCCTCACCACAAATTACCAACACTGGATTTTTAAATTTATAATTTTTATCTTCATGTAGGCATGTTATAAGAGACATCATGATTTCAATAAATACTTGTTTTTCCATCTTAGAAAAACATTCCTTTACGTATTTTTTTACATATTTTGTATTTCCACATGCATCTGCGCTCTGGTTTATCAATAAATTCCACGGATATATTTTGAATATAAATTTAGAAAAAAATAGCATAAATTTCTCAAGATTAGTTAAAGGAGCTGTATTATTAGTTGTATCAATTAATACCATGCAAGATACAATTTCAGGATATTTATATGCAATTTCTTGAGCTAAATTACCTCCCATTGATTGCCCTATTAGTATGGCCTTGCTTATATTATGCTTTTTATAAAGTATTAGCAAATCTTCCATCATATCATAAAAATAAAAATGCTTTTCTAGATCTAATTTTGACATCCCATGGCCTCTAGCATCCCACATAATTAAATTATATTTTTCATCAAATATATTGATCATATGTTCAAACATGTTGTGATCACAGCCTGCTCCATGGAGAAGAAACACATAAACATTGCCATTTCCTTTCTTAAACCAGTAGCGTAAATTACAACCTTTATTTTTAATTTCAAGAGCTTTAAAACCCACGTTCATATATTTTTTCCCCTTTTTCTTTCATAAAAAAATAATGCACCAAAGCACATTATTTCTGAAAAAAATTCAACCTTTTATTAAACGAATATTTTAATTTTCTTTTTAAAATTTTTCGGCTATCTCCATCAATAAAATAAATTATCTTATTGATTTTATCTATTTCTTTAACTTTATCTTTATTAACCATACAATGCTCATCGCATTCATAAAATCTATTATCAAGTCCCTTTGAAATAGCCTTCATATTGCCAAAAAACTCTATTTCCCTATCTTCGCAATGGAGTAGAATCTTTTTACAACTACTTAAGGATTCTATATAAATAATTTTATTTAAATCTATTTTAATAATTCTATCATTGCATTTTATTGTTAAATGCCTTAAATCCTTAAAATCTTTTAAAGCATATCTATTATTTATTTCAATTAAAGAGTTTCGTATATTTTCAGAAATATCATAAATACTATTTTTGTCAATACAATCAATAGCCTCTACCATATATGTAAAAGTCAAAGGCATCATATTTGAAAAGCCTGTTATAAAAATAACAAATCCAAAACTATCATATTTTCTTATTTTTTTTGCAAGATCAAAACCATTTATTTTATTATTTAAGTTAAGATCCAAAAAGTAAATACCCATAGCTACATTATTTTTTAGATAATTTAATACTTCCTTTGGATCGTCGGTAGAAACTGCTATTTTCATTTCATAATTTTCGTGTTGTAAAATATCTTCAATTATTTTTTTAATATCGCTTCTTTGCTTCTCATCATCTTCACAGATAAAAATATTTAACATAGAATACCTTCTTCTAGTCTACGATCTCAATGATTTGTTCAAACCAATTATCTTTAATATTAGTTTCCCTTAAAACATTGTTATATTTTTGCAATATTTCTTTTAAAATAAATAACCCTAAACCTCTATTATCTCCTTTAGTAGAATATCCTTTTTTATATAAAATATTAATTGAGGCAAGCTCTCCATCATAAATATTTCTAACTACTATCATTACTGATTTTTCTTTTTTAATAATTGCAAATTCTAGACATTTTTTATAGCTACAATTTAAAGAAGCCTCAATAGAATTGTCAAATAAGATTCCTAAAACCCTACTTAAATCAACTTCTCCCATATTAATATTTTCTATTTTCTCTTCAATTTCAATTCTAGTATTTATTTTCTTTTCTTGAGCATAAATTATTTTTTGAGCAATTATGCCTTTAATGGACTGAATCTCAATTTTATTTAGCTTTCCAAGGGTAGCATTGTCATATTCCATCTTTCTTGATGTATTTTCAATATTATTAGAAAAATATTCATCTAATTTTTCAATATCTCCATCAACAATATAACCCTTTATTGTAGCTAAAATATTTATATAATCATGTCTAAAAGCTCTCATCTCATAATTTATAATTTCAAGTTTTTCAGTATAATCCTTTAAATTTTTAAGCTCCTCATTTTTTAATATAACTTCATTAGATTTATCGGTATAATCACTAATACTTTTTATAAGCAAATAAACTATTCCTACTACAATAAAAAAACTTATGATTAAAATTACTTCTATTATTAAAATCGTTGCTGTATTTGTAGTAATGTTTCTTATAGAAATAATATTTGCATAATATAAGAGTAGAGTTATTGATAAAAGAGATAAAACATAATATATAGTTCTCTTATCTACTTTTAAATCAAAAAAACTTATTCTTCTGCTTAATATGCTTCCTGCAAGCATTGAAAAAATATAGGTAATTCCTAGAACTGATGTTGAATAAATAATATATCCATAATATGTAGATAAAAAGTCTTTAGCATCAATTTTAAATATATTTACAAATATTATTGCAACTGTTAAATCAGATAGTAAATATATTAAATTAGCTAATAAAACTGTAAATATGCTCATTATTATTCTTTTATTGCTTAAACATATTAAAATTAATGTGTAAATATCACAAACTATAGTTGCAATATATTCATACTTGAAAGAAGTCAGTACTATTAAGAAATAAAGTAAAGTAAAATTAATTAATAAATATATAACCTTTAGTTTAATTTTTGTTAAATTAAATATACAAATACTCCAAATAATAAGAAATATAAATATTTTAATGAAATACATAGCATCATCCTAATCTCTTAATCAGTAATATTGCACATACTCTACTAATACTTATTTATTTTTTATTTCATTTAATAATTCTTCTGGTAGTTTAGGCTCATAAAAAGAAAGAAGGGCACATTTTGAAAAAGATTTATCAGTAATCTTAATTGCCTTTTCTGCAGCAAATTCAAGAACTCCTTTGTATAATTTTTCTTTCATTCTTGTAATTTTAACCATAATAATACCTCCTTTTCAGCAATTTATATGTTATTGGCAACACTCCCATAACTTGGCATAATAGTGTACATGCTAGTAAAATTCTATAATAATTATTTGGAATGATCAAGATGATAAAGGTCAATACCATGCACTTTATAAAAATTATTTTCTTTAGTTTATCCTTATTTAATATAGGATGTCCTTCTGTTTCAGCTGGTGAATATTTTATAAGAAAAACAGAAAGAACAATGACAGTAAAAAAAATTACATATTTATTTATATAAAAATGCTTAACAATTATTGGTATAGCATTAAACATAAATAAGCTAATTAATGTGCATATGAAACTTTTTTTTGAATGAAGCCCAAAAGAGCTTTTTCTTAATATCCAAAATGTAATAACCATTAAGCTTGTCTGTAAAAAAGTTTTTGAAAAAAATGATATAGAAAATACTAATAGCATTTTGGAAAAATTAATAAGAAATATTTCTATGCCGTATTTCATCTTTAAATAATTAATTTTATCTTTTTTAGTATAAGCATTTATTTTTGTAGAAATTATATCAGCAAGTTTTTCATTATAATTTAAATTAATATTCATTTTAATTTGCTCCAATTTATTTATAATATAAAACTATTGATCATTAGCTTTAGCAAATATATTATATCATAAATTAAGTAAATTTTTACATTTTGTAGTTATTGAACTTTTTCTTGTAATTAACGTATTTTTAAAATGCGAAATTTATAAAAAAACTTGCTGCTATTTAAAGCAACAAGTTATAATTTAAATCATATACTTTCATAAAAATATTCATCAAAAGATTCGTCAGAAATCTCAAGCCCTATGTCATTATTGTAGAAATTTAAGTCATTTAAAATAGTAAACCTATTAAACACATCAAGTACATTAGCTTTCTTTAAAACATAATATTCATTTTTACATATACTAATGCAATGCTGCTGCAGCTGCCTTAAATCTTCCTTTGAAATATAACCTATTTTTATACTATCAACTATTTTTTTTGTAAAATCATTTTGAATTACAATATTATACATATCGTCGTCTGTGAGTTTAAAATTATCACTACAGGTTTTAAAGTTAAACTTCATTTGATTTCTTTTTATGATGAAATTATCCTTTATAAGTTTTTCATCAAATTTATTTTTTTCAAAATAAAAATTATATTTTAATCTAAAATAATCATTAATTGCTTCCAAGGAAAGAAACTTATCTCCATATTCATCTATAATATCTTCACAATACTTCACTAAAACTTCATAATCTTTCTTTACAAAACCATCTTCAGAGGAAGGTTTAAATACAAAAAGTTCTCCTTTATCAAGCAACCCTCTCCTATTGCATTTACCTGAAGATTTAAATATTAAATCTACAGATGATATGCTTCTATATACAAAGTTAAAATCTAAATCAAAAGAGGTTTCTATCTCTTCTGTTGCAATTACAATGCATTTTTCATTATTATTTAATGAATTTTCAATAATTTTCATTTTATTTTTTCTGTCATATGGAGTTAGAAAATCGCTTAAGTAATGGACCCCTTCACCTTTTAACTTATCATAAAGCCTCTTTGCATGAACCTTAGTATTTACAATACAAAGCGAGTTACTATTTTGATTTAATTTTTTTAAAATCTCATCATCTGATAAAGTTCCCAAATATGTAAAATTAACTCTATCTGATATGTCATAAATTTCTTCAACATTTTTTATTATATCAAACTTGTCTTTTAAAACCTCATCGCTTAAGTTTTCATTAAATTCCACTCCAGTAGATGAACAAAAAACTACAGAAGAATTATAATTAACCATTAATTCGTTTAAAAAAGTAAAACATGGATTCATATATCCCATGGGAAAATTTTGAATTTCATCAAATATAATTACAGAATTTGATATGTTATGAAGCTTTCTAAGCTTTATCATATCACTTCCAAAACATGTGTCAAAAAACTCCTTTGCATTTGTCACAACAATAGGCACATTCCAGTCTTCTGTAAAACAATTATATCTTTTTGACATGCTTTCTGTTGCCAATTGATTTTTTTCACAATTTGTAAAATCACAAAGGTGCTCTAAAACATTTTCTTCTCCAACAATATTCTTAAAAAGTTTAGCATCACTATCTATAATGCTATTATATGGCAAAACGTAAATAACCCTCTTTAACCCATTTTTTATGGCATGTTTAATTCCAAATATAAAAGAGCTGGTTGTTTTTAAAGAGTTTGGAGGAGCAATTAATGTAAAAAATCCAGGTTTTTTAGAAGATGCTTCCAAAGTCTGTTTTAAAATATCTTGCTTTTTATGATTAGTAACAGGTTTTTTAGTTTTCTTCTTATTATCATAAAAATTATTCTTTATAAACTTTTCTACATCGTTATCTAAATAGCTAATAGACTTAAAACTATGATGTTCATATTTTTTTAGAAAAATTTCAGTATCTATAAAATCTGCATCTAAAGTACAGGAAAATAACATCCTAATGATGGCCTGCCAAGCAAATCCTAATTCCCTTTCATCTTTTTTATTTCCAATGGATTTTTGGATTTTTTCATTTAATTCCTCTCTATATATTTTTATTAAATTTTCGTCTATCTCACTAAAACCATTATAATAATCCTTTGAATGTTTCTTAAACTTGCTTTCATGGGTTCCATTATCTAAATCTTGACTTACTCCTAAATTTAACAATCCATTATAATGTCCAGTAATAACCATTCCTAATAATTTTGCAATAGGCGCAAGATCTTTATCACTATAAAACCTATGAAAGAGCTCCAATGCACCAGCAATTGAATAATCTATAGTAATATGCGAACTACCAATTTGTTTTTGAAATTCTTTAGAATATTTTCCAAAGTCATGTAAATATCCTAATACATAAGCTTGTGCTGAAAGATTAAAGTTTTTAGCAAAGTTAGCTGATAAGTCTCCTACCTTGTTTAAATGATCTAAAAGAGGCTCTGAATATCCTGTTGTCTCATCTCTCATAGCAATATACATAATATCACCCTTTATATATAATTTAATATTCATAATATTCTACCATATATAAACATATTTTTATAAGCTAATTCATAAATTTCATAATTTTTTTATAGATCAAAAAACAGGAAACAATTATATTATTTCCTGTTAGTTATTAACTATATTTTAATTACTTTTACAATTTCGCCTTTGTGCAATCCTTCTAAATTTTTATTTATAGAAATAAAGCCTGATGCCATTGACATACATGAAATTACATTTGACTTTTCCTTAATTGGCTCTGCAAATATTTTTCCTTCTTTATATTCTAATTTTACTGGCATAAATTCTTCTCTTCCTTTAGCTCTATGATAATTTATTCTAAATTCAGCAAGTACAAAATCAACTACTTCATCTTCTATTTCATAATTATAGTTTATAAATTTTTCAACAATTGACTTATATACAAATGCTACTGCCAAAGGATTACCAGGAAGGCCAAATATTGTTTTATCAAGAACTTTTGCAACTATAGTTTGTTTTCCAGGTCTTATAGATATTCCATGACATAAAATATTTGAACTTTCAATGGAAGAAATGGCTTCTATTGTATAATCTCTCTCTCCTATTGAGCTTCCACCAGATATTATAACAATATTGCATTCTTTTAAAGCTTTTTCTATTGATTCCTTTAAAGTATTTAAACTATCTTTTATTATTCCATAATAAATGATTTCAGAATTATTCTTTTTTAAAAGTGAAATAAGAAGATGTGAGTTAACATCTCTAACCTGGCCTTTTTCAGGTTCTTCATCATATGGAACTATTTCATCTCCTGTCAATATTATTCCTACATTTATTTTTTTAAATACTTTAACCTTTGTTATTCCAACAGAAGCAAGCACTCCAATATCATAAGGTGTAACAAGCCTTCCTCTATTAAACAATATATCCCCTAATGTTACATCTTCGCCTATAGAGATTATGTTTTGAAGCTGAGAAACTTGCGAGTAAAAAATCACTTCGTCATCTTGCAAAGTATCGGTAAGTTCAACTACCACAATAGCATCTGCCCCATCTGGAACCATGCCACCTGTAGGAACATAGCTGCACTTATTTTCTATAATATCATTTAAGCACTCTTTTCCCATGTGTATTTCTTCAATTTTCTTTAAAATAACTGGGGTAGATTCACTTGCACCATTTAAATCATTGTGCCTTACTGCAAAACCATCTACGGTTGATCTTCTAAAGTTTGGCACATTACATGGAGATATTATATCTTCTGCCAGTACCATTCCTTCTGAATCAATAATTTCAACCTCTAAACTAGATAAATTAATTCTCTTATCCATTAAATTATCTAAAACTTCGTCAATATCCATAACTTTAAGCATTATTGTCACCAGCCTTCTTCAATATTGTTTTAATAAATTGATTTTTTATTATCTTTTTTCACTATTGATAACTTTTCCAAAGCTAAATTTAAAAATTCCAGCCAATATGAAAATGTTTTTACATTTCCAATCATGCCTAAAATTGAATATATTTATTATGGTCTCTTCTAAATCAACTACAAATCTTTTTTATATTTTTTCAAAACAAAAATTAATTTGTAAAATTTACCAAAAATATAAAAAAAGAAATATACCTCCTAAAAATAGGAATTATCAAAAAAACCTGTGCCTATCATATAATTATAGCACGCCAAAATAAATAAATATACACTTGTACAGCCCTATGAGACACAAAAAAACTTAATAAGTTGTGACAGATAGGCAATATTTAATGAAATTTTATTGACTTTTATGGGATTTTTAGGATAAATATTAACTATAGGGATTGTAAATTCTCTAAATAAATAATTAATGGTGAAAAAAATTGACTAAAAAAGTTCATACTACAGCTGGAATATGCACAGGAGTTATAATTAGTTTTGTATTGTTTGAAAAAAATGGTTTAAATGAAAATTTATTAAATTTAATTATATTATCCTCAGGTTCTTTCGTTGGCAGCCTCATTCCTGATATTGATAATACAAGATCTTATATTGGCCATAAGGTGAAAAGTATAAGTAAAGCCATAAATAAATACAGTGGCCACAGAGGCATAACCCATTCAATACTGGGTTTAATTATATTTATTATTTTACTTTTAGGAATTGGCCATATTACTTCTTTCAATAATTGTCCATATTATAAAATTTTCTTACTGGGGCTTTTTGCAGGATATGTAAGCCACTTAGCTTTTGATATTATAACTGTTGGCGGAATACCATTATTTTACCCATTTAAAAAAAAATTTCGCTTATTTGAATTAAGATCTGATAAATATCAAAACTTCATATCAATTATTTGCATAGTGCTTACTATTTTCATTTTAATTTATTTAAATTATTCTTTTATTGTAAATATACTTAAATAAAAATAAGGATAACCCTAATATTCTCCTAGGATTATCCTCATAGCTTTCTATTAAAATTCAGTAAAGGTTTTTTAAACCAATTATGCTTCAATATATAACACAACAGTCTATATATCAAACCATTGCAGCCTGAATTTATTGTTACTAATACTAAATAATTGTTTGTAAGGTGGCTTTTGTCACCTTACAATAGTATTTTGTCCCCATCTAAAAATAATATACATTTATTTTAATAATTTTCATTTAAATCTTCATGAATAAAGGAATAAATAACTTCATCATGCCAAGAATTTTTTAAAAATTTAACTCTTCTAAAGCACCCTTCTTTTTTCATACCTATTTTTTTCATTACATTTTCTGATTTAATATTATTACTGTAGCACATAGCAATAATTCTATGAACTTTTAAATCTTTTATTGC
Source organism: Clostridiaceae bacterium (assembly GCA_031549885.1). Taxonomy (GTDB): domain Bacteria; phylum Bacillota; class Clostridia; order Clostridiales; family Clostridiaceae; genus WQUF01. The sequence continues at coordinate 17,225 of JAVBPD010000113.1, read as the reverse complement.
AAATTCAATTACTCTTCTTGATGCTTCAACAGCATAACCATTTTTCCAAAAATTAGGGTGAAAAATCCATCCAATTTCCCACTCATTTATTTCTTTACAAGAAAGACTGAAATTTATCTTTCCTAAAATTTCTTTATCCTTTAATCTTTCAACTATAAAACAATATTTTTGTCTTGGTTCTTGTTTATTTAATTCAATAGCTTTCAAATACAATTCATTTATTTCATTAGAAGTTAAAACAAAGTGTCTAAACTCTTGAACTAAGAGATTTTGTTCAAGAGTTAATAAAAAATTAAGATCATTTTATTTTATATCCCTAATTAATAATCTATTGCTATATAAATCCATATATTTAGTTATTGTTAATAAGTTTAATTTTTATTTTATTTATCTCTTCTTTAGTTAATCCTATTTTTAACAAGTACTTTTCTGTTGAGTGATAATTTTCATAAAAAATTTTTAAAAAATTCTCCATATAATCTAGCTTTGATTGTCCCATAAACGCTGGAAGCATTGGGTCATTTATAAGCTCCTTATTTATCACTTCTCTTATATAACAATAAGTCACTTCGTAATCAGCTAAAATATCACACATTTGAACTCCCACTAAAGACAACAAAAGTGCTGCTACAATTCCTGTTCTATCTTTTCCTGCCATGCAATGAAATAAAACTCCACCTTCTGAATCTGCTATTGTTTTCATAACGTGATATATATTTTCATTCTCATGAACCATTCCAAAATATGACATCGGAATATCCTCTTCTTTATCTGGCAAATTGCCCTCTTTAGCAACGGAAAAATTAAAATAACTAAAATTTGGATTTCCTTTAAAAGCACAAGGATATTCAATTGTTTCAGACTTTGTTCTTAAATCAATAATGGTTGTTATTTTCATATTAACAAAAAAATCCATTTCTTCTTTTAGTAAATTTATTGGCACATCACTTCTTATAAACGCACCAAATTTTGTAGAAGAATTTAAATCAATTGGAAACCCACCTAAATCCCTTGTATTATTCACATTTTTTAATAAATAGCGCCTTATATTAATTCCTCCTTAATATTTAAAATATGGATTTTTTTTCAAAATAGAAATTGCAGGTAGTGCAATTATTGATCCTAAAACTATTTGAAGTATATCGCCAGGAACTGAAGTAATAGGTGCAATTAAATTTCCATATAAAATTACTTCTGATACATAATAACCAAATATCATCCATATTCCACCTATTATAACTGCAACTAGATTTAAGAAAAAATTATTTCCTTCATGTTTTTCTGCAATATATCCAATAGTATAACCCATAACACCGCGTATTACAAAAGTAAAAGGAGCCCACATAGCCCACCCTGATAAAATATCAAAGAGTCCCATGCCAAAAGCTCCAGCTATAGCGCCTTTTCTTTTGCCAAAAATTATAGATGCTATGATTAATGGTACATTACCCATGTGAATTAATCCACCATTTATTGATATAGGGAGTCTGACATTGATAAACATTGTACATATTAAAACAAGTGCAATTAAAAGGCCAGATACACAAATATCTAAAACCTTGTTTTTTTGTAAAGACTTATACATTTAAAGTTCTCCTATGAATATTAAGCATTGTACACAAATCTATATTATCAGCTTTTATTTGCTATGACAAGGTTTTGGATTATTTTTTTAGAGCACATATATAAACATAAATATTACATGAAGTGTGCTTCCTGCTAATACAAACAAATGAAAAAGATCATGAAACCCAAAATATTTTGTACATATTCTTGGCCATTTTAAAGCATATATAACTGCACCTATGGTATAAGCAATACCACCTGCTAGTAAAAAGCTAAACCCTGCAAAGGAAACGGATTTTATTATTGGATAAAATGCAAATGCTGCACACCATCCCATTAAAACATACATCAATGTTGATATGAATCTTGGAGCATTCATCCAAAAAATTTTAATTACAATGCCTAAAATAGCACAACTCCATATAATTATAAGCAAGACATATCCAGTTAATCCTTTTAAGGATATTAAACAAATTGGCGTATACGTACCTGCAATTAATATAAAAATCATCATATGATCTATACGCCTTAATATATTAGTTATTTTTTCTTTAGCATTTACAGCATGGTAAGTAGCACTGGCTCCGTATAAAAGCATTAATGCTGCTCCAAATATAGCAAATGAAACAATAGAATAAGTGTTTTTTGATTTAATTATAAGCACTGAAAGTATTGGTATGGCAGCTATAAATCCCACCATATGGCTAATTGAACTAAAAGGGTCTTTTATTATTTTTTTCATAATAAGCCTCCAAAAGATATATCTAGTTTTCAAAACTATGTATTGTATTATATATATAATAATTAATCATTTCCATTACTTCAAGCTTTATTATTTATATTTACACCGATTTATCAATGTTTTTTTCTACTTTACTTAAATTATCTTCTGTTTTTACAATTGTAAAAAATATATTTGAAATATATAATACATTTATACATATTATAACCCACGAGGTAAATTATGATTAACGAAAAAGACTTTAAAGAAATTATTGATAGCATAACAAATTTTAAGGAAATTAAAATTAGTGACATACCATCTATTGACCTTTATATGGATCAAGTTACAAAATTAATGGATGATGGACTTATTTATTTTAAGCGTTATAAAGATGACAAGATTTTAACAAAAACCATGATAAACAATTATGCAAAGGACAAAGTGTTATTTTCACCAACTAAAAAAAAATATTCAAAAAAGCATATGCTCATATTAATTCTTATTTACCATTTAAAATCAATACTCTCAATTTCAGATATAGGAAAACTTTTACACTCTCTTAATTTCTCCATGGAAGAAGAAGATATTTTTAAGATTTATGAATTTTTCTTAAACATTCAAAAAGATGAAAGTTCTAAGTTTTCTTACAATATGATGGATATTTTGGAAGGAATAAAGAGCAATTTAGATGATTTTGCTGAAGATAAAGAAAATTCTAAAATTGAATTATTGCTTTTTGCATTTACTTTAATTATTAAAGCAAACATGGAAAAAAGGCTTGCTGAAAAAATAATTGATGAATATTTTTCAAAATAAAGTGTTTATTAATTTAGAACTTGTTTAGGCGAACGCAATATGGTGCTTTCGCCTGAATCTTTTAATTGTTTTATTTAGCTTTTAGCCTGCTAATATCGAAGATTCAGAGATTTTAGCTTCTATTTTATCTAATTTGATATTTAATCTATCGGTTTCAGCTCTTTGCATATCAGTTCTACTTATTAGAGCATTAATTAATTGCGTATGTTCAGTTTGATTTGTCTTTATAAGTTCTGTATCATTTCTTAAATCTTTTATATCAGCTTCAAGTTTATCAAATCTCTTATTTGTTTCAGCTTCAAGTTTATCAAATCTTTTGTTTGTTTCAGTTTGAATTGTATCAATCTTATTATTCATTTGTTCAAGGATTTGTAATATTTTTTCGTTATTATCCACAGTTTCATCAAAACTCCAATCTATAGCTATTAATCTTTATTATATCATGTCTAAAACGTCAAATTATAAAAATCCATAATTTTTTTAGTTTCTTTTTAATAAACTCAATATCATAAATATTATTATTTTCCATTAAATTACTCCATAAATTAAAAACATTATGTTATAGTATTTCCAATTATGCAGTAAAATTATAGTTTTTGTATTTTGGAGGTAAAATTATGAAATTTGTATTCCCCTGTAAAGAACTTGAAGAAAAAGCAATTGAGTATATTGATGAGTTTTACGATTATTCATCAGCTATACATGGAGCAGGAAGCCTTGATATCTTTTTAAAAGATAGATCCTATTCTGATTGGCTTTTAAAAGTTTTAAAGGATATAGATATTGCAAATATAGCAGAAAATAGAGTACCTGCTTATACTTATTTTTATGTTAGAGAAGAAGATGATAAGATTATTGGCATGATAAACATTAGATTAGCATTAAATGACTTTTTAAAAAAGGAAGGTGGGCACATAGGATATAGCATAAGACCAACAGAAAGAAGAAAGGGATATGGGGCTAGAATGCTTTGTGAATCTTTAGAGTTTTGTAGAACTATTGGTTTGAATAACTTTATAATTACATGTGATAAATCAAACCTAGCTTCATCTGGCGTGATTAAAAAATGTGGCGGTATTTTAGAAGAGGAATTTTACAGTGAATTTTTTCATGAAGTAGTTCAAAGGTATAGAATTCCATAGGATAGTATAAAATAAAGTGTGTAGGTATCCATTTTTAGCTTACACACTTTATAAATTCAATCTCTGTTCTTTTTCAAGTTAAATCCCCACACTAAAAAGTATGAGGATTATCTATATTATACTCTAACTTTAGATATTAAATCATGAGGGCTTCCTTCATTAATACTTGCCTCAGATACAATTGTTAAAATTGCTTTTTCTCTCAATTCTTCTATATTTTTTGAGCCACAGCTACACATTGTTGATTTAATTTTTGCCACTGATTCATTCATTCCATTTGCCAGTGTCCCTCCAAAAGGAACAAATGAATCTACACCCTCTTCAAATATAACATCTGGTTTACTAGAATCAGCATATCTTTGCCAATTAGCTGCACGCTTTGTGCCCTCACCCCAATATTCTTTAACTATATTATGCCCTACATTTGTTTTTTTGCCAGGGCTTTCTTCAAATCTTGCAAAAAATCTACCCTGCATTACAAAGTCTGCTCCCATTGCAAGAGCTAGTACAATTTGGTAATCAGCAGTTATTCCGCCATCTGAACATATAGGCACATATATGCCTGTTTCATTGTAATACTTATCCCTTTCTGATGCTACATCTACTAGAGCAGAAGCTTGCCCTCTACCTATACCTTTTTGCTCTCTTGTTATACATATAGAGCCTCCCCCAATTCCAACTTTAATAAAATCAGCTCCGGCTTCAGCTAAATAACGAAAGGCATCTTGATATACTATATTTCCTGCTCCTACCTTTACAGATTCTCCAAATGTGCTTTTTATATATTTAATAGCATCTTTTTGATACTCTGAATAACCATCAGATGAATCTATACATAAAATATCTACTCCTGCTTCAATTAATGCAGGTACTCTCTCTTTATAATCCCATGTGTTTATTGCAGCACCTACTATAAGCCTTTTTTCACTATCGACATTTTGATTTACATGTTTCTTGCTTTCATCATAATCTTTTCTAAAAGATAAATACTGAAGATGCTGTTCTTCATCTATTATAGGCAAACAATTAATTTTATTTTCCCATATAATATCATTTGCACTCTGCAAGGTAATACCTACCTTTTCTACAACTAGTTTTTCAAAAGGCGTCATGTATTTTCCCACTTCTTCATCTGTTGATACCCTTGATAATCTTATATCTTTATCTGTTAAAATACCAAGTAATTTACCGTGGGGGGTTCCATCTTCTGTTATAGGTATTGTTGAATGGCGAGTTTCATCCATAATATTTATAGCTTCAGATATTTTGCTATTATATTTTAAATTTGATTCACTTACAATAAACCCAGCTTTATACGATTTCACTTTTTTTACCATATTTGCCTGATCTGAAATTTTTTGCGATGAATATATAAATGAAATACCACCTTCTTTAGCAAGGGCAATAGCAAGCTTATGATCTGAAACTGCTTGCATAGCTGCTGAAGCCATTGGTAGGTTTATTTTCAACGCATCATTTTTTGTATCTTTTGAATACTTTGTAATATAAGTTGAAAGAGAAACGTTTTTAGGTATTAAATCATATGTTGTAAGTTGAGGTATTAACAAGTATTCACAAAATGTTCTGCTTAATTCATTTATAAGTTTTGCCATATTACTCTCCAATAATTATTTTTTCTATTTCAAGAGGGGATACAATTTTATTTTCCTTATAAGCCCTCATATTTCCACCAGCTATTTCATCAATTAATATAATTTCCCCATTATTTATTCCAAACTCTAATTTTATATCATAAAGTGTTAAACCTTTTTCAAATAATTTTTCTCTTATAACTTTTGATATAGCTTTTGTTTTTTCCTTTAATTCATCATATTGAGCCTTTGTAATAATTCCAAGCATTATTAAAGCATCTTCTGATATTACAGGGTCGCCCTTTTCATCATCTTTTAATGTAATCTCTATTAAAGCATCTAGATCCTCACCTTCTTTTGCATATGCACCATATCTGCGTATAAAGCTACCTGTTGCTTTAAACCTACATATAAATTCAAGGCCATAACCAATGCGATCTGCTTTTTTTACTTCCATAGTTTTATTTTCTATATCTGCACATACGTAATGAGTTTTTATACCTAAATTTTCTAATGTTGTAAGAAAAAATTTTGTAATGGCAATTGATGATTTCCCCATTCCATCTATTTTAAGCCCTACTGAGTTAGCTCCTGGATCAAAATTGCCTCCTTCTCCTGTAGCATCATCTTTAAATTTTAAAAGATAGTTTCCATTTGAAAGTTCATATACTGATTTTGTTTTTCCTTCATATACATGTTTCATCTTAAACCTATATCCTTTCTATAAAACATTTTATTAAATTTAATTTTTTCAATTTGTTTATATATTTTTCTTCGAATTTCATCTTCAGATTTTCCAAGTGTTGATACAACTAATACTCTGCCACCGGATGTTAAAAGTTTATTATTCTTTAAAACTGTACCGCTGTGAAAAATAGTTGCATCAAATATTTCATCTAAACCTGTAATTTCATGATTTTTCTCATATGCTTCTGGATATCCTGCTGAAGCTAAAACTACACAAATTGCCTTATCTTCTTTCCATGCAATGTTAATATCTAATAATTTTTCATCTATTACTGCCTGAAAAATATCTACAATATCAGTTTCAAGCCTCATTAAAACAACTTCTGTCTCAGGGTCTCCAAAGCGTGTGTTATACTCTATTACAAATGGGCCGTTTTTTGTAAGCATTAATCCAAAGTATAATACACCTTTATAATCTATATTTTCTTTTTTAAGCGCATCTAAAGTTTTTTGTATAATTAACATTTCTGTCTGATTTTTCATTTCATCTGTATAATAAAATGCTGGAGATATTGCACCCATACCTCCTGTATTTAACCCTTTGTCAAAGTCATATGCTCTTTTATAATCTTGAGCACTTACCATAGGCTTTATTGTTTTACCATCCACAAAGCACAATATTGAAGCTTCCTTGCCTTCCAAAAACTCTTCTATAACAATGTTTTCACCAGCATCTCCAAACTTTTTTTCAATCATCATATTTTTCAAGGTACCTTGTGCCTCTAAAAAGTCATTGCATATTATAACACCTTTGCCAGAAGCAAGCCCGTCTGCTTTTATAACAACAGGATAGTTATATTTATCTAAATTTTCCATAGCTTCATTAATATTTTTACATATAGAAAATTTAGCTGTAGGTATGTTATACTTTTCCATAAACCTCTTAGCATAAATTTTGCTAGTTTCTAGCTTTGATGCTTCTTTTGATGGTGCAAAAATTCTCAAGTTATTTTTATTAAATAAATCAGCTATCCCTAAACTTAAAGGTACCTCAGGTCCTACAACAGTTAAATCAATTTTTTCTAAAATAGCAAAATTTAATAGATCTTCTATATCATCTGGCTCTATATTGACATTTTGCCCTATTTCACTAGTTCCACCGTTTCCAGGTGTGAAGAAAATCTCTTTAACCTTTGGGCTTTTTTTTATGCTTAAACCTAAAGCATGCTCACGGCCTCCGCTACCTATTATTAAAACTTTCATTAAAGCATCTCCTTAATGTTTAAAATGTCTCATATTAGTAAATACAAGAGCTATTCCACATTCTTCACATACCTTTATGGTATCTTTATCATTCATGGATCCACCAGGTTCAATAATAGCCTTAATTCCAAATGCTTTAGCCATTTTTGCCACATCGTCAAAAGGCAAAAATCCATCAGATGCCATAACTGCACCATTTGCTTCATTACCTGATCTTAAAATAGCACTTTCTGCTGCCCATACTCTGCTCACTTGGCCTCCTCCAATGCCTAAAGTTTGCCCATCTTTTGCAATTACAATGGCATTGGATTTAACATGTTTTACAGTTTTTAAGGCAAAATCTAAATCTTTTATTTGAGATTCATTTGGAATAGAAGTGGTCATGTATTTATATTCACTACTTTCTGTAAAACTTCTATCTAATTCTTGAACAAGTAACCCTCCCCCTACTTTTTTCATCTCAAGTCCTTTATTTATTTTTTTAATATTTGGAATCACTAAAACTCTCACATTTTTCTTAAGATTTAAAATTTCCACTGCCTCTTTTGTATAAGAAGGTGCAATTATTACTTCAAGAAAAATTTTATTTAACTCTTTTGCTGTTTTTTCATCTACTTCACTATTAAAAGCAACTATTCCTCCAAATATGGAAATTGGATCAGCTTTGTATGCTTTCATAAATGCTTCATAAGAGCTTTCTCCTATGGCTACACCACAAGGGCTTGCATGTTTTAGTGCAGCGCAAGCTATAGCTCCATTAAATTCTTTAATAAGCTCTACAGCTGCGTTGCTGTCATTTATATTATTGTAGGAAAGTTCTTTTCCTTGGATACACTTAGCACTTGAAATAGTGCCATCATCCATTAAAGGATCTACATAATAAGCTGCCTTTTGATGAGGATTTTCTCCATAACGAAGGGGATGTTTTTTTATAAATGGCTTTGTATATTCTTCGTAAAATTCTTGTTCCTTTATTTGTGAGTTAAAATATTCAAAAATTAAAGAATCATAAAATGCAGTATGAGCAAAAGCTTTTGCAGCTAGCTTTTTATTAAATTCTTCTGACGGTTTTTGGTTTTTTTCTAATTCAGATAATAATTCATCATAATCTTTAGGATCTGTAACCACAGACACATATTTATGATTTTTTGCCGCTGCTCTAATCATTGATGGACCACCAATATCTATATTTTCCATTGCCATATCAAATGTATGATCTTCTTTTTTTATAGTTTCTAAAAAAGGATAAAGATTTACTATTACTATGTCGATGTGTTTCATTCCCAGCTTTTCAATTGTTTCTATGTGCTCCTCATTATCCCTTAAATAAAGTATTCCACCTAATATTTTAGGATGCATAGTCTTTACTCGCCCATCCAAACATTCAGGAAATTGAGTAACTTCAGAAGCCTCAATTGCATTTATATTATTTTCAGTTAAAATTTTATATGTGCCTCCTGTGGAAATTATTTCAACTCCCAGAAGAGCTAACTTTTTTGCAAAATCAACAAGATTAGTTTTATCGCTAACGCTAATTAATGCCGTTTTCATTTTATTTTCATTCCTTTCATTAATTCAAGGCATAAATAGAATTTTATTAATGGCTTTAACTATACATTTATGCTCAAGCTTAAGCACTCTATATGCAAGGGTTTTTGCAGTATCATCTTCTAATACTTCTATTATTTCTTGCAAAATTATCGGTCCCGTATCTACATTTTCATCAACAAAATGCACTGTTACTCCTGTAATTTTACAAGAAGAAGCTATAACCGCTTCGTGAACTTTCATGCCATAAAAGCCCTTTCCAGAAAATTTAGGTATTAATGATGGATGGATATTTATTATTTTGTTTTTATATTTTTTAATGAGCTCTTTATTTACAATGGACAAATATCCTGCCAGCACTATTAAATCAGCCTTTTCATCTGTTAAAATATTCTGTATTTCTTCATTAAATTCTAGTTTGCTAACCTTTTGTTTATCCACTAAATAATGATTAATGCCGTGAACCTTAGCCCTTTCTAAAGCATAAGCACCTTTTCTATCTGATATTACTGCACATATTCTACTATTTTTAATTTCCCCATTATTTATGCTATCAATAATAGATTGAAGATTTGACCCATTGCCAGAAACTAAAACAGCTATATTATTCAAGGCAAATCACACCTTCACCATCTTCTCTTTCTTTTATATATCCAATTTCATAAGCTTTTTCACCTAATGAATTAAGAAGCAAAACAACTTCTGAAGATATTTCTTTATCTACAATCATGATAAGCCCAATTCCCATGTTAAAAGTGTTATACATTATTTCATCGCTTATATTTCCTAATCTTTGTATTAATTTAAAAATTGGAGGTATCGTATATTTTTCGAGCTTTATTTTAGCTTGCAGATTACTCCCATATGCCCTAGGTATATTTTCTATAAAACCTCCCCCTGTTATATGAGCTATGCCATTTACAGGGTATTTTTCTAAAGTTTTTAAAATAGCTTTAACATATATTTTAGTTGGTTTTAATAATTCTTCGCCTAAAGTGTTTTCTAATTCATCAAATTTGTCATTAATATTGCATTTATTAATTTCAAAAAATAATTTTCTCACTAAAGAATACCCGTTGCTGTGCAGTCCAGAAGAAGCTAAGCCTATAATTACATCAGTATTTTTAACCCTGCTGCCATTTATTAATTTGCTCTTCTCTGCAATGCCTACACAAAAACCTGCAATATCATATTCCCCATCTTGATAAAAACCTGGCATTTCAGCTGTTTCCCCGCCTATTAATGCACATCCTGAATCAACACATCCAGCGCTTACACCTTCTACTATACTTTCTATTTTGTCAGGATAAAGCTTTCCTGTACCAATATAATCAAGAAAGAAAAGTGGTTTTGCACCTTGACATGCTATATCATTTACACACATAGCTACACAATCAATACCAATTGTATTGTGTACATTAGTTTTAAATGCAATCTGAAGTTTTGTACCCACTCCATCAGTTCCTGACACTAAAACAGGTTCCTTAAAATTTGTAGGCAATTCAAACATTCCACCAAAGCTTCCTATATCACCTAATACACCTTTTATTTTAGTTTTATTAATATGCTTTTTTATTAAATCAATGGCTTTATAACCTTCTTCTATATCCACACCAGAATCTTTATAATTTAAACTATCCATTTTTTAAACCTCCATAGGATATTCTTTTGTAAAGCACCCCATACAATAACCACTTCCTAAAGAATTAAGAGATTTATATAAGCCTTCCACACTTATAAAGCCCAAAGAATCTGCACCTATTTTTTTTCTTATTTCATCAACAGTTAAAATATTTGCAATTAAATTTTGTTCATCTGAAGTATCAACTCCAAAATAACATGATGCTCTAACAGTTGGAGAGGATATTCTTACATGGATTTCTTTGGCTCCAACATTTCTTAATGCTTTTATTATATTTTGTGTTGTAGTCCCTCTAACTATGCTATCATCCACAAGTACAATTCTTTTTCCCTCTACTACATCTCTCATAGGGTTAAGCTTTATCTTTACTCCTTCTTCACGCATTGACTGAGTTGGTTCTATAAAAGTTCTTCCAACATATCTATTTTTAAGCAGGCCATTTGCAAAAGGTATCTTGCTTTCTTTTGAAAAACCAAGGGCTGCAGGTGTTCCTGAATCAGGAATTACTATAACCACATCTGCATCTACAGGGTGTTCTTTATACAAAATTTCACCTGCCCTTTCTCTAGCTCTATTAATACTTAGTTTATCCATATAACTATCAGGCCTTGCAAAATACACATATTCAAAAGCACATATAGCTTTAATTTCATCTTTTTTAGTTTGATAGCTTTCCAGCCCATTTTCATTTATTAAAACAATTTCTCCTGGTAAAACGTCACGAATAAGCTTTCCACCCATAATATCAAAAGCACAGCTTTCAGAAGATATTGCATATCCATCTTTTAATTCACCTATAGTCAGTGGTTTTATCCCTAAGGGGTCCCGCACAGCTATTATTTCATTTTCTGTTAATATTGTAATTGTATAACTGCCCTTTATTATTTTCATAGCATCACTTACAGCTTCAAGTATTTTATCAGTTTTGCTTTTTCCTATTAAACATGCAAAAAGCTCTACATCAGAATTAGTAGTTAAAATACTTCCTTGTTCAAGAAGATCTCTTTTTAACTTCTGCCCATTTACAAAAGAACCGCTCATTGCCATAGCTTTGCAACTAAATTTATCCGAAAGACAAAAGGGCTCAGTATATTCTATTACATCTGCTGCTTCCATCCCATATTTAACATGCCCAAGACACATATTACCCTTTAGTTCATTTAAACTCTCCTGCGTAAACACATCCGATACAAGTCCTTTATTTTTAAGGCATCTTATCTCTTCTTTATTACACACTGCGATACCTGCGCTTTGTTGCCCTCTATGCTGCAGTGCCATTAGCCCTAAATGAGCTAAAAATGCCACACCCATGTTGTTTTTTTCATAAATTCCTATTATTCCACTCATTTATTGACCCTCTTTTAATAAAGTAGCTTTAATTTGTTCGTTTTTAAAAAGCACATCTTCAGACATTTTCTTTCTATATTCTTTCATCTTTTCTCTTAACTTAGGATATTTCACTGATAAAATTTCTACTGCTAAAAGAGCAGCATTTTCAGCACCATCAATGGCAACTGTAGCTACTGGAATACCACTAGGCATTTGGACTATAGCAAGCAGTGCATCAAGTCCATCTAAACAAGAAGCTTTAACAGGCAGCCCTATTACAGGTATTGTAGTGTAGGAAGCAATTACACCAGGAAGATGAGCTGCTTTCCCTGCTGCTGCTATGATCACTTCTATGCCATTTTCCTCAGCCTTTATAGCAAAGCTTGCAACTTCATGTGGTACCCTATGTGCTGAAAGCACATTTACATCGCATTTTACTTCAAACTTTTTTAAAATATCTACAGTTTTTGAAACCAAATTCCAATCAGAATCACTTCCCATTACAATTCCAATTTTCCCCATACTAGAAATGCCCTCCTAATGTATTTTTATATAATCTACAGCGTTTTTAAATATATTTAAAGAATTTTTCTCTGTTACATTAACATATAATCCATCTTCCATTCTTTCTACTAAAGCCATTCTTCCCATTATTCTTCCATCTTTGCTTGTTATGGATTCGATATTATAATCTGAGCCAAATGGATTTGTAACATATTCAAAAGCTATTTGCCCATTTTTCAAAAATTCCTCATAAAGATTTTTTGTTATATACACTGCACCTTCATAAGATGCTACAGGAGCGCTTTCTACTTCATTTACGCTTAATCCATATGTCCATGGTGATATATTTGATGTTAATTTTGTATCCACTATTTTACTTACAAATCTATTGCTCTTATTTTTTGTAATTCCAAGTTCATCACTTTCCTCACAAACTTCTCCATATGGTATAAGTCCAGTATCTATTAAAGCCTTAAAGCCCTCTCCTAATCCTAAAATCAATCCATTTCTATTTTTAACAAGATTATTAATTGAAGCTTTCACTTTAGGATTTCTTATGATATTTGCTATAAGCTTACCATCTCCACCACCACTTATACCTGATGGTATTGCTAGTATCTCAGCTTCATCTATAGCTTTTGCCATATCTTCAAAACTTTTTATAATCATTTCGCTATTTAGATTTTTAAATAAAAATGTATTTACTTCTGCTCCTGCCTCACAGAAAGCCTTTTCTAAAGCATACTCACCATTTGTCCCTGGGAAAATAGGTATTAATACCTTTGGTTTTTTAATTGCTTTTGCTGGTGGAAAAATATCTTCTAAAGTGCTTTCCCATGAAACTAAGGTTTCTTGTAAACTTATTTTAGTGTTATTTATACAGATAATTGGCTCATCTATTGTTTTTCCAATGACTTTGTATTTTAATAAAGAAAGATCTGCTTTATTATCAACCTCTAAGATTATATTTGTATAATTAGGTGAAAAAAGCTCTTCAAAATTAACTTCATCATTTATTTTAACGCCTATCATATTTCCAAAAGCCATTTGAGTAATAGAAGCTGCTATACCTCCAAAACCTACTGTGGATGAGGCTTTTACACATCCTTTTAAAATTAATTGATGCACATTTGCCATATTGTTTTTATATATATCAAAGTCAGGCATATAATTGTCTTTTTTATCTGTATAAACTAAAATTAATTTATTTCCTGGGTTTTTAAATGATCTTGAAATAATATTTTTTGTATTTAAAGTGTTAACAGCAAATGAAATGAGAGCTGGCGGAACATCAATATCTTCAAATGTACCTGACATGCTATCTTTACCACCTATAGATGGTATATTAAGCTCTTCTTGCACTAAATATGATCCAAGAAGTGCTGAAAAAGGTTTTCCCCATTTTTTTAAATTAGATAATTTTTCAAAATATTCTTGAAAAGAAAGCCTTATTTTGCTATATTCTCCGCCCATAGCTACAATTTTAGTAATGGACTCTAGCACTGAATAAATAGCACCATGAAATGGGCTCCATCTGCTTAAAACAGGATTGTAGCCAAAGGTCATAAGCGTGCCAAAATCCGTTTTACCTTTTAATAATGGCAATCTCATAGCTAGCCCTTCTTCAGGTGTTAATTGGTATTTGCCACCAAAGGGGTAAAGGGCTGTGGCATTTCCTACTGTAGAATCAAATCTATCTGCTAGTGAAATTTTTGAACAAACATTTAAATCGCTTAAATTTGAAAGCCAGTTTTCTTTAATATTTTTATCCTCACTTACAGCTTTTGATAAAAGATTTGGATTTTTATCTTTAGGGCTTTCCACTATTAAATCAGTACAATCTCTAAATCCTCCGGAATTTAAAAATTCACGGCTTAAATTTGCTATTTCTTCTCCATTCCACACCATAATCATTCTTCCGGAGTCTGTAACTTCAGCTATTTTTAAAGCTTCTAAATTTTCTTCCATAGCCTCTTTGCAAAAGAAATCTAAATCACTTCTAGAGATTAATACTGCCATCCTTTCTTGAGATTCAGAAATAGCAAGCTCTGTACCATCTAACCCTTTATATTTAGTTTTTATTTTATCAAGGTCAATATAAAGGCTATCTGCCATTTCACCTATTGCAACAGAGACGCCACCTGCACCAAAATCATTGCATTTTTTTATAACTCTTGATACTTCAGGTTTTCTAAATAGTCTCACTATATTTCTTTCAATTACAGGATTGCCTTTTTGCACTTCTGCTCCACCTTGTTTTAAGGAATCTTCATGGTGCTCTTTTGATGATCCAGTTGCTCCACCGCATCCATCTCTGCCTGTTCTTCCTCCCAAAAGTACAATTACATCTCCCACTTCTGCTTCTTTTCTAATAACGTGGCTCCTTTTTACAGCTCCAATAAGCGCCCCACATTCCATTCTTTTTGCTACATATCCTTCATCGTAAATTTCTGATAAATGAGTTGATGCAAGGCCTATTTGGTTGCTATAAGAGCTATATCCTTCTGCTGCAGTTCTTGTAAGTTTACGTTGAGGCAATTTCCCTTTTAAGGTTTCTTCATATGGCATGCGAGGATCTGCACAACCTGTAACCCTCATTGCTCCATATACATAAGATCTTCCAGAAAGTGGATCTCTAATGCCCCCTCCTATGCAAGTTGACGCACCTCCAAATGGTTCCATTTCAGTGGGATGATTATGAGTTTCATTTTTAAACATTATGAGCCAATCTTCAAGCTTTCCATCCACTTCTGCTTGAACTACAATGCTACATGCATTAACTTCATTTGAAGGTTCCAAGTCATTTAACTTTCCTTCTTTTTTAAGCTTTTTCATCCCCATAACTGCTATATCCATAAGGCATGTTGGCTTTTCTTCTGCATATACATAATTTTTAGCCTTTAAATATCTTTCATACGCTTTATTTATTTCATTGCCAAAATCATCTTTTTCTATTTTTATATCATTTATTATTGTGTTAAAGGTGCTGTGCCTACAATGATCTGACCAATAAGCATCAAGTATTCTCATCTCAGTTATAGTAGGATTTTTACCCTCTTTTTTAAAATAGTTTTGACTAAAAAGTAAGTTATCTATGCTCATACCAAGGTTATAATCTTTACCTATCTGTTCTAACTGAGGCTTTGCTAGTGTATTAAATTCCTCTATTACTTTAATTTTTTCTGGATCTTTATAGTCCATTTCTAAAGACGCTGGTATTTCAACTGAAGATTCTCGGCATTCTATAGGGTTTATTAAGTATGATTTAATTTTTGCCTTTGACTCTTCATCTAATTTTCCATAAAATAAAAAAACTTTAGATGTTTTTACAATGGGCTTTTTTTCAGAGTAAGAAAGAAGATGTAAACTTTGTGATAAAAAGTCTGCTCTTTGATCGTACTGCCCAGGTAAAAATTCTAAAGTTATGACAAAGTCATAATTAGTATCTATGATAGAATTGTATACATTTTCTGTATTTTTTTCTGCAAAGATACTGTATTTAGATTGTTCAAAAATTTCCTCATTCATGTAATCAATATCATACCTGTTTAAGATTCTGATATTCTCTAAATTAGGAATTTTTAGATAAGTGCTCAGTTCTTTAAGCACCTCTTTTGCTTCTAGATTGAAGCCATTTTTCTTTTCAACATAAATTCTAACCATTTTTTATCCTTCCCTTATTAAAAATTAAAAAAGCCGTATTTATTTTTATTTAATACGACTAGAAGGGTAGCAAAAAAAAGCTACATCCTTCGTAGTTAAGCCATTACGGTGGCTTAGTAGAAACTTATGGGCCAATTCCCAAAATTATACGAGGTAACTATGGTTTTTTGATAATTTTGATAATTTTAAAAAATAACTAACTAACTAATTATTTCATGATGACATATTAACAGCAAAAAAAATAATTGTCAATATACAAATATTCTACTAACATTTATATTATTTCTAGCAATTCCTAAAATTAACTACACCTTCAAAAAAGTATAGCTTAAAATATTCCTGTTTTTAAAAAAAATTTTTAAGACAGGATTTAGTTTTAAATTTATATTCGACAAGGGTAAAATTTTAAAAGAAAAGACACTGTTCTCTAAACATATGTTTTTAGATATGGCAAATAACCCTGATCTGTTTTTCTTTTTTTGAAAGGGTTTTATGAAAGAATGCTCTTATTTAGTTTTCATTTATTTTAAGCACAGTAAATATTAATTTGAAAATATTATTTTTTAAAAAACTCTGCTACAGTTTTAGAATTTAGTTTATTTAATAGGTTTTTATCAATTATATTTTTATTTGCATAAAACTCCATAGCTTCTTCATCATATCTTAGTTTAAACACATATTTAAACTCTCCCTTTGAAACAAGCCCTGCAAACCTGCTAGCTTTTTCTCGTGCAAATCCATTTAAATAT
>JAVBPD010000143.1:0-5212 GCA_031549885.1 Clostridiaceae bacterium | reverse complement strand
TGTAGGCATGTTAACATCTCCCTATTCCTTCTTTTAATAAGAGAACCATTTTATTTAATATGTTTTCAACCTTAGTATACTGCTCATTAGCATACTCGAAATTATCCTTTAAACCTTCCTCAAAAATATATTCATCTACTTTACTAACAGCTCCATTAATAAACATAACAAGTAAATCATCATCAACATCTTCTCGTATTGTGCCTTTTTTCTTGCCGTTGATTACCATATTTAGCATATATTCATTATCTAATTGCATTATCTCTTTCATTGATTCTGCTGTTAAACTTCCGAATTTGCTGGATGTTAAATCCTGCATAAATAGCAACAATAATGGGTCTTTTTTAAGTAGATCAATGCGTTGACGGCTGTTTGAAAGACAATAATCAAAAATGTCCATTTCGCTCATCGGTGTTTGCAAATTTACCTCTTTAAAAAAATATTCTAATGACCAAGTAGCGCAATAATGGAAAAGCTCTTTTTTGTCTTCAAAATATTGATACATGCTACCAGTTGCAACTTCTGCTTTTTGTGCTATGTTTTCAATTTTAGCCTTTTCAAAACCATGTGTATGAAATTCACTAATTGAAGAACGCAAGATACGCTCCTTTTTCTCATCATCCAATCTTTTAAATGTTTTTGTTGGCATAGCTGTGCTCCTTTTTTATATTTATGAATTTATATTCATATCATATGAATATTGGTTCATGATGTCAAGGTGGTTTATAAATTTTATTTTAGGGGTTAACAGTAAAATAAAGTAATGGCCTTATTTTATTAAAAATTGTACAATAAAAAATGTGATTGATTAAAAGGAGTGATTGAAATGGATACTGTAAAATCAGTGGAATATGCTTTAACTATTCTTTTAAAATTAAAAAAAGAAAAGTCTTTAGATATTAAAGACTTGGGTGAGTTATTATCTAGAAGTGAAAAGGAATGCAAAAGATATTTAAATACTTTAAATAAAATGGGAATTAAAATTGTTAAAGATAATAAAAAATATAAGCTTATGGATAATGATTTTTTTATTAATCAAATAACAATTGATGATGATATAATAAAATCGCTTGTTTTGTGTAAAGATCTTTTGAAGAAAAATGGAATACATATTTATGCTGATAAAATCGAAAAGCTTGTTGGAGAAATTAAGAATTTAAAGAATTTTAATGAAAATGTGTTTGATGATAGCCTATTGTTAAAAGGATCAGAGGAGGAAATAAAGGATGAAAAAGTAATGGAGATTTATAAAAAGATACAATGGGCTATGGATGAAAGTTTTGTGGTATCTATTGATTATGTTGGAGCAACTGGGAAAGAATCAAGGCGATGGATTCATCCTATTAGGTTTGTTAGCAATGAAGGAAGTATTTATGTTAAAGCGTTTTGCACTGAAAAAGATGATAATAGAGATTTTAAATTGATTAGAATTGAAAATGCTATTGTAACAAGTAAAAAATTTGATAAAAACAAATATGATTTAGATAAACTTGATAAATCTTTGGGGTTTATTAATAATGGTGAAATTTATAATTTAAAGCTTAAAATTAAAAGACCTATTGCTGCTACTATTTATGAGAAATTTTGGATTGATAACGAGAAAAAGTATTGGGAAAATGATTGTTTGATTTATGAAGCCCAGCTGCGTGGCGATATTGAGATTATAAAATGGATATTGACAATGAAGGATTGTGTTACAATATTGGAACCTCTTGAACTTAGAGAAAAGGTTAAAGAGACTTTGGAAAATATGATGAAGAATATATAAAAATCAAAATGCAGTGGATTGATTTTTTTATATAAATATTCTAAAATGGACCTATCAATAAAATGATTTGAGAGTTAAATATTAACTATGTGTAAAAATATCTTGATTTATTCAAGATGTTTTTTATTTTAAAAAATAATTTTAGTTATTATTGGGAAATAAATGATTATAGAATTTATTTAATAACATAATAATATATAGCACTATCTATTAAATAAACTTATATATATTTATTTAATATTATGCCTGTATATTATTCTACAACTTAAAAATAATTTTTTCAAATTATTTATGGGACAGTATTTGTCCAAACTATTTTATACAATAAAAATATAAAAGATAACAAAATAAATGAAAGGAGTGAATTTATGAGATTTTGTATTAATTTTTCATGTGAAAGATTGCCAGTAGCGTACCAGATGATGTTTGTAAGTTTAATTAAAAGAGCATTAGAAATTTCAGATAAGGAGTATTTTAATAGTCTTTACGATTTTAATGGTAAAAAGAATAAAAAAATTAAGGATTTTACATTCTCTATAAAACTTTCTGAATTCAAATTAGAAAATGATGAATTTATTCTTGCTGATGGATTTAATTTTTATTTTTCAAGCTCAAACTATGAGACTGGTCTTTATGCTTATAATGGAATTTTAAGCCTCAAATCGTATGAATACAACAATTATAAGATTTATAGAAATAATTTTTATCTTGTAAAAGAAAAGATTATTAATTCAAACGAAGTTATTTTTTCAACTGCGTCTCCGCTAGTGGTTAAAAATAAAACAAATAAGATACTTGATGTAGAGGATAGGAATTTTGAAAATGAGCTTAACTATTTAGCTGAGACTGTTTTATCATCATTACGTGGTTATGGTTTAAGGAAAAGCTTGGAATTTGAAAACATTAACCTTAAAAGAGTAGTTGTTAAAGAAGAAATAACTGAATTTACAAAGAACACAGGTAAAAAATTTTATATTATAAATTCTTTAAAGGGTTTATTTAAATTAAGTGGAGATAAAGAAGATTTGAATTTTTTATACAAATCAGGGCTTTCATTTAGACGCGGGCAAGGTTTTGGTATGCTTGAGGTAGTGGGGGTGTAAGGCTTAGTGATTAAACTTGAGATTAATGATTGGCTTTTTAATGCAGGGCTTGTTGGATTTTATAAGATTTTGAAAAGTTCTTATGATATGTTTGATTTAAATAATTTAGTTAATATAGATTCTAATTATATGAAAGTAGACGAGTCTGTATTTGATAATTTTGAAAAAAAGTATTTTTTATATTTTATTAAAAATTATGAGGATTTTACTCCATATGGGGAGATTGTTTCAAATGAAAATTTCTTAGATCAACTATATAAAAATATAGATAAGTTAAATGATGAAAAATTAAAAGAGCTTAATAATATTTTCGATTATATAAAAGGTAAGCTTACAAGAAATAGTTATAAAAGTGGATATGCTTTAATTTTAGATAAAAGTGTTGATGTACTTTCACTCATCGAAAAGATTAAAACAATAAAATTAAAGAAGAATCAGAGCATAGATAATGAGATAGTTATTGAAGTAAAGAAACAAATTAAAATATTGCTAGATATAATTGAATATTTAAAGAGAGATGAAGTTAAAAAAATTTTGCTATCAAAAGAATTTACATATACTTTTACCTCTGATTTTTTATCAAATGTTGCTATATGGAAATCAACCAATAGTAACAGAGATGCATATAAAGTTTATAAAGAACATTTTGTGGATTCAGTTAAAGAGTATTTAGAAAGTGACAAGAAAAAGTTTAAGTTAACATGCACAAATTGTGGATTAGAAGTTAAAAGTAGTGAGTTTGATATGACATGGATAAATAAAATGGGTGCAGATACTTCTAAAAAGACTGCTCATTATTGGAATTTTTCATCTGATATTATTATTTGTCCTATATGCAATATTATATATTCTTGTATACCAGCTGGATTTACAACATTAAACAAAAAGGGATTTTTTATAAATAATAATTCAAAAATGGAATATTTAAGAAGCCTAAATGCATTATTGCCAAAGACTTTAGATGGCAAAAAAATAAATATACAAGATTCAGAAAACGCAAGCTATTTTAAAATTGCAGGTACATTTGAGAATGCAAGTAATGAGGAATTAATAAATGAAGTTGAAAATATTCAAATAGTAAAGTTAAATGCTGAGAATGAAAGAAGACCTTATACTTTTAATGTTTTAAACAAAGAAATTGCATTATGTATTTATAAAAACAAAAACATCATTAAAGCAACAGTGGGATCTTGCATAAAGGTTACAGAAAAATTTTATTTAAATGTCTATGATGAAGTCATGAGGAGGATCTTTAATAATAAAAATTTGTATGATTTAATTCATGAATTACTTACATTATATCATCAAGAAAAAACAGGATTATCACTGGCATCAATGGTTTTTAATGTTCAAAAGAGTATTACAGTATTAAAGAATGACTTAAAAAGAAAATGGGAGGGAAATAAATCTATGGAGCAAGACAGCAATAAACAAAAAAAGGAGTTAAATATAGAAGGTTCTATAAACTATTTAATTTCACAAGGGTATGAATTTAGGACAGCTTATAATGAAAGTGCAAAAAATGATAAAAAAATAAATACAGTGACTTATAAATTGTTAAATGCCTTAAAAACAAGGAATGCATATAAGTATGTAGATATTTTGATTAATTCTTATAAATACATACAAGATGAAAAATATACTTTAAAAGTTCCTAATTTATTTGGAAAAGCTCTTAATAATGATGAATTATTTCAAAGCTTTGGATATGCATTTTTGCTAGGTATGGAAGGACAAGATCCAAAACCAAAGGATAAATCAGATAAGAAAAATAATGAAGTGGAGGATAAAAAATAATGAAAGGTTTAACTATTTCTATGATATTTGAGGCATCTAGTTTAAATTATGGTGAAGGTTTAGGTAATGTTACCTCTTTAAAAAAAATAACTAGAGGCGATGGGGAAAGTTATACTTATATTTCTAGGCAAGCTATTAGATTTAATATTATTGAACAAATGGGTATAGATAATACAAAGCTTGCTTTAGATGGTTCT
This sequence comes from Clostridiaceae bacterium, assembly GCA_031549885.1. Lineage (GTDB taxonomy): Bacteria > Bacillota > Clostridia > Clostridiales > Clostridiaceae > WQUF01. The sequence continues at coordinate 347 of JAVBPD010000143.1, read as the reverse complement.
GTTATACAATTTGCACCTGATGCTACTATTAAAGATTATGCTGAAATTGATTTATTTGGTTATATGAAAACAAGTAAAGCAAAAACTGCAACTAGGAATGCGGTAGTAAGATTATCGAATGGTATTTCTGTTGAAAGTTTTTCGGGAGATTTAGATTTTTTGACGAATAAAGGATTATTTGACAGATATATAAAACAAACAGGTACTCAAAAGGAGGGTGGAAATATTGCTCAAAGTGAAATTCACAAATCTTATTATGCATATACAATTGCTATTGACCTTGAAAAAGTAGGCAAAGATTTAAATGATAATATTGAAATATCAAATGAAGAAAAATCAGCTAGGAT